>CAYZDM010000142.1:0-7172 GCA_964476875.1 uncultured Sandaracinaceae bacterium
TAGGCGGTGCTGGCTGTACGCGACCAACGTGACGTCGCGAAGCGCTTCGTCGAGGCTTCGGCAACGACGCGCCTGACCATCGCAAAAGAAGTCCCGGAGTCGGTGCGCCCTAGGCGCGATCTCGGCGCCGAGTTGCAACGCGTGCAAGCCGTCGTGGTTGCCGGGAATGCACATCGCAGGGACGCGAAGCCTTCGCAGTGAGCGTGCGACACGCTGCCCACGAACCTGGGTATAGGCCGCTAAGTCGCCTACGAACAGCAGCAGATCGTAGGCGCCCGCGTTGAAAAACGCGACATCGTCATCATCCCAGAACAGATGGACATCGCCGATCACCCCAATCGTGGCCTTCCGCGTGACGGGCTGCTTCATGGGACGAAACTTAGCTCCCTGCTAGGCTGCGGGCCAATGACCGAGATCGCCGATGCGCTTCGCGACACGCTGCTCGACCTTGCTCGCATACCGAGCCCGATTGGAGAGGAAGCGGAGCTGTGCGACCACGTCGAGGCACGGCTCAGTCGGAGCCTAGGTATGGACGCGATCTCTCGGTTTCACGACAGCCTGATCGTCCACGCTGCGCACAGAGAAGGCGCGCCCCGAATCGCACTCGTCGGACACCTCGATACAGTGCGCACGCAGCACGACGGGCCGCCCCGCGTCGAGGGCAATCGACTCTACGGCGCCGGCGCCGCCGACATGAAGTCGGGCTTGTCCATCATGATCGAGCTCGTCGAGCGCCTCGATCTCGCGGCACTCCACTGCGACTTGACGCTGATTTTCTATGAAAGAGAAGAGGGCCCGTTCGACGAGAACCGCCTGGGCCCCATTCTCGATGCCTACCCCGCACTGCACGAGCTCGACCTCGCGATCTGTCTCGAGCCGAGCGACAACGAGATGCAACTCGGCGCGATGGGCACGATACACGCGACCTTCAGGTTCCTTGGGCGCACCGCACACAGCGCACGGCCGTGGCAAGGCGACAATGCGCTCTACAAGGCCGCCAAGTTCCTCGCGATGCTAGAACAACGCGAACCGCGCGAGGTCGAACTCGACGGGCATCTCTTCCGGGAAGTGATGACGCCGACGGTTCTCCATGGCGGTGGTCCGCGAAACGTGATTCCGGGTCACGCGGAGCTCAACGTCAACTATCGCTTCGCACCCGGGCGCACACCGGAGCAGGCCTTCGCCGAACTGCGCGAGCTCGCTGAAGATGGGTGCGAGGTTGAAGCGGTCGATCTGTCGCCGGCCGGGCGTCCGCATGCTGACAACCGGTATGTCCAGCATCTTGCGACCTGCGGCGTGACCGCCGTTCGAACCAAACAGGCGTGGACCGATGTGGCTCGCTTCGACGCGATAGGAGTACCTGGCGTCAACCTAGGTCCTGGCACCGCGGCTCAGGCACATCAGCCGAACGAGTATACCGAGCTCGACCATCTGGCCGACGGCTACGCGATCTTCGAACGCTTCTTCACCAAGAACGAAGACAGCCCCTTCTCTTAGAGGGACTTGGTTACTTCTTGCATTCCCCGAAAGCCTTGAAGACACGTGAGGGCGAGTTGTTGCGGACGATCGTCTCGCTCGTTCCCTTCGGCCCCACGCTCGTAGAAAGCTTTGGGGAGGGATCCACATCGGTCCAGACCTGGCACTTGAGCGAGATGTCGCAACTGTTGGTGACGATTACAATGTGCTTGTAGGCGAGCGCACCGTAGCGCGCCTCACCGTGCACGTTGAAACAGTTCTTGATGTCGTCTCCGTCGCCTCCCTGACCCAGCGCGGGAAGGGTTGCGGAGAGAACGAGAATGGCGGTCAGCGCGAATCTGGCGGCGGCTTTCATAATGCCTCACATTGTCAGGGAATGAAGACGCACGGCAAGTTCTCGCTATTCATCCTCTTGGTTCTCGCTTGCGGGTGCCCAAAGCAGCCCCCCAAATCCGACCCAGAACCGGCCAATACCGAGGCGGAGCGACCAAACCCCCAAGCCGACCTAGAAGCAGCCTGCTACGACGGCGACCCAGAAGCCTGCGACCAACTAGGCCACTAGCCGAGAATTAACCCCTCGAAAAAGGGGTCTGACCCCTTTTCTCCTTTTCTCACGCGTAGGGACAAGAGGGGCCGTCCATTCCCCCGCCACACGCCAGGCACAGCCCCCCCTTGCAAAACCCCCTACTCGAGGGTCTTGATCTTCAGCTCCAGCAGCTGCTCCGGCTCCACGCGGGAGGGTGCCGAGGTCATCAGATCGTTCGCCCTCTGCGTCTTGGGGAATGCGATGACGTCTCGGATCGATTCCGTCTCGGCGGCAAGCATCGCGACGCGGTCCATGCCGAAGGCGATCCCTCCGTGCGGTGGCGCGCCGTAGGTCAGTGCATCGAGTAGGAAGCCGAACTTCTCGCGGCCCTCCTCATCACTGAGGCCGATCACCCCGAAGACCTTCTTCTGGACTTCGAGATCGTGGAGACGAATCGATCCGCCGGCGATCTCAAACCCGTTGAGCACGAGGTCGTAGCGGTAGCAGAGCACATTGCCTGGATCGGTATCCAAGAGCTCGATGCAATCGTCGTGTGGGCGTGTGAAGACGTGGTGTGCAGCCTCCCAACGCTTCTTTTCCTCGTTGCGTTCGAACAAGGGCGGATCGACGACCCAGAGGAAGTTCCAATCACCGGCGCTTCCCGTCTCGGGAATCATTCCCAGTTTGCGCGCCACGTGAAGGCGCAGGTTCGCCATCACCGTGTGGACCTTCTGACTTGGGCCGAACTGGAAGAAGATCAGGTCGCCATCTTTGGCATCGACTGCCTCGTTGACCGCCTTGCGGAACTCAGGTGTGACCATTTTGGCGAGCGGGCTTTGCAGCCAGTTGCCTTCGCCGTCGACCTTGGCACGCGCCAAGCCCTTCGCACCCATTTGGCGAACGTACTTCTCGAGCGCGTCGAGGTCCTTGCGTGAGAAGCCATGTCCAGAGGGGACCACCATCGCCTTCACGATCTCGGTCGGGAGGTCGCGACGATACGCTCCCTCGCTGAACTTCTTCGCGATCGGCTCCAGCATGCCGATGCCCCCACCGTCGTGCTCGATCGTCAGATCGGTGATGTCGACGTGCTCCAACCCGAAGCGCATGTCCGGCTTATCATTGCCGAATCGCCTCATCGACTCCGCGAAGGGGAGCCGCGGAAACTCACCCGTCGGGTATCGCTCCATGAGGTCGATCCCCAGGACTTCCTTCCAAAGCCGGAACACCAGGCCCTCGAGCACCTTGAACAGGTCGTCCTGATTGATGAACGACATCTCGATGTCGACCTGAGTGAACTCGGGCTGCCGATCGATGCGCAGATCCTCGTCGCGGAAGCAACGAACGATTTGGTAATACTTGTCGTAGCCCGCACACATCAGCAGCTGTTTGTAGAGCTGTGGACTCTCTGCGAGCGCGTAGAAATGCCCGCCGTAGAGTCGCGACGGCACCAGGAAGTTGCGCGCGCCGCCTGGCGTGTACTTGACCATGAACGGCGTCTCGATTTCGAGGAAACCGCCATCGTGGAAGTAGTTGCGCGTCTCGTGGTTGAGCTGGCTCCTCATCACGAGATTCTTCTGAAGAGGCGTCCGACGAAGATCGAGGTATCGATACTCGAGACGCTTGTCCTCGCCGGTCGTGATCTGATCTTCGATCTCGAACGGCGGAGTCTCGGCCTTGGTGAAGATCGTGGCTTCGAGCGCGATCACTTCGATGGCCCCGGTTGCAAGCCGCGGGTTGCGAAGGCTGCTTCCGTCATCCTTGGTGCCGCGGTCGCGCACTTTGCCACGCAGGCCAAGTACCCACTCCGACCTTGCTTTGTCCGCGGTTTCGAAAGCGGCCTTGTCCGTGGTCTCCGGGTCGAACACCACCTGAGTCAGCCCATCGCGGTCGCGCAGGTCGATGAAGATACAACCGCCGTGGTCGCGTCGGTTCTGGACCCATCCGAAGAGCACGATCTCTTGATCGATGTTCTCTTCTCTCAGTTCACCACAGGAATGCGTACGCTTGAGCTCGTCGATAAAACGGGCCACTTCAAGCCTCCTTCAGCCCGGAAATTTCGGGCAGTGCGGGAAGGTAGCCGCCACGTCTCTCGCGTCAAGTACGCGAGGATTCCCCCACATGTACAGGCAGTTGCGCTCGGGCAGTCCGCCGTAGACAATACGCCCCGGGGACACTCAACGACTCGAGTGGGGGAGATATGGCTGCGGAAGAGATCGAATGCCATGTATGCGGCGCAGGCAATCCCAGGGATTCCAAGCGCTGCCGTTCGTGCGGCGCGCGTCTGTCCGAGTTCGTTGCGGAGCTCACCGAAGAGGAGCTCTACGCTCGGCGGCACCAGCCGGACGGCTTTGAGGTCCGCTGGGTCTTCATTGCGTTTGGTCTGTTCCTCGTCATGGCGGCGCTCGCGTTGGCGCTCTTGCCACTCGTGATTCCCATGTATGACCCTCAGGGCTTCGCAGGCATCGTTATCACGATCGTCCTGTGGTTCGTCGGGGCCGCTGGAATCAACTACGTTTCGCCGGGGAAGAACTTCCTCGAGCCACCAGTCGGTGGGTTGCTCGCGGCGATCCCTACCATGATCTTTCTGTCGAGCATCGCGGACGTCTACCAACTGTCGCCAGGGGCCTATGTGCTCGGCACCTTGATGGCTACGATGATGGCGTTGATGGGCGCCTTCGTCGGCAATCTACTCCGTGGCGGTCAAACTAAGCCCCGGCCCCAATCCAAACAGAAACGTCGGCGGAAAGCTGCGTAGGCTCACAAGCGGAGTCGAATCCCAAACCCAGGAATCAAGACGAACCCTCCTCGGTTGAGCGAAGCGCCCGCGTGGTCGATGAACCAATATTCGTACGCAGCGGTCAGTTCGACGAGGACGTGAATGCGAGGCACCCCAAGTGCCATTCCAATGACTGGTCCCGCGCGCACCCCGGCGCCGCTGGCTCTTTGGTTGGACCCCGCCACCTGGAAGTCACCGAACACATACTCGCCGCTGCCGCGCGCCCCGAGCCATAGTTCGTAGACGCCGCCGATCTCTACGCCGAACACGAACGGCACTTCAAAGCCGACCCGGCCGCCACTTCCCGACTCATTGCGATCGGGAATCCATCCGCCGTACGGCGCTAGCCCGACGATCAAACTCGATCGTGTCGTGCCCTCACGGAGCACGCGACCGTATCGGGCTTCGGCCTTCACGGTGGCGCCCGACACCATGAGAGTGAGGTCCCATTCTTCGGACAAGCCGTAGCGGCCGTATGCCATGGGTACCACACCGCCCGCGTCTGTTGCGTAGCGATACTCCGACTCCCCCGGGTCTAGGACTGCCGGATCTCTCAGGTCGCCGAGCGGCACGCGGGCGGCGCCCCCGAGACCGAGATCGGTTCGGTGCTTTGGTGTAGTCGAGGCGCCACTCATCGCTGGAACCGCTGTTGCGCAGCCGGCTAGGGCTCCGAGCGACGCGAGCAACAGAGCGACCTCAGTCCACCTCACGGTAGCGTTCGTAGCTTAACTTTGAGCGTTCGGGGATCTTTTGCGTCGGGGGGCGCGTCACGGCCGCCTGACCCGTCGATGAAATCGGCCATCAGGTCGTAGTCTGAAGCGTCGGTCACCAAGACTCGGCGGATCTCGCCGGCCTGAGCTGAACCGTTCGCGAGATAGACGCTCCCGTCGACCTCAGGGGCCTGGCCCCACCAACGACCCTGCAATAGCCATTCACTCTCATCGCTCACACCTTCGACCAGCACATCGAGCTCCGTGCCCACCCGCAAATCGAGGCGTGCGCGGCTGATGGGTCGCTGGATTTGCATCAGTTCTTCGTACCGCGTCTTGGCGACTTCTTCGTCGACGGCGTCGGACATCGTCCCGCTTCTCGTGCCTTCCTCCGGTGAGTAGAGGAACACGCCGACGTGGTCTAGTTCGGCCCATTCCATGAAGCGTCTGAGCTCGTCGAAATCGTCATCGGTTTCACCCGGGTGCCCGACGATGAAGGTACTCCGAAATACCAAGTCGGGGATCGTGCGCCGCAGCCGCTCCACCACTTTGTACATTCGCTCGCCCCCGTGCCCGCGCCGCATCGCGCGCAGCATGTTGTCGGATGCGTGCTGAAGCGGCATGTCGATGTAGGGCAGGACTTTGTCGTGCTGGGAGATGACTTCGACCAACGCGTCCGTCAGCTTCTCCGGGTAGAGGTAGTGCGCTCGCACCCAACGAACCCCATCGACATCGCCGAGCGCAGTCAGCAATTCGGCCAACGATTCCCGCTCCGGGAGATCGCGCCCATAGGCGATCGTGTCTTGGCTGATCAGATTGAGTTCGACCACGCCGGCGGCCGCGAGCTGCTCGGCCTCTCGCACCAAATCGGCAATCGTTCGTGATCGTTGCTTGCCTCGAAACGAAGGAATCGCACAGAAGCTACACTCGCGATTGCAGCCTTCGGCGATTTTGACGTAGGCCCGGTGGGTATCGCCGGTGAGGACGCGCGGGTCGTCTGCGCGCATCGTGTAGAGTGCCGGATTGCCGACCAACATCCTTTCGGGGGTCCCGCCGAGCACCCCTCTGAGTTTCAGCATGTCGCTCGATCCGAGGAAGTGATCGACTTCGGGCAGATCGCTCGAAAGCTCGTCGGGGTAACGCTGGGAGAGGCAGCCCGCGACCACCAGTCGGTCGCATTGGCCGCTTTCCTTATAGGCGCTCATCTCGAGGATCGTCTCGATCGACTCCTCCTTGGCAGGTCCAATGAAGCCGCATGTATTGACGACGATCACCTGAGCGGCGGCCGGGTCATCGACAATCTCGAAGCCAGACTGGTCGCTCACCCCGAGCATGACCTCCGTATCGACGCGATTCTTGGCGCAGCCGAGCGATACGAAATGAATGGTTCGGGCCTCCCCCATCCCGCTGATTACCGGGTAATTCGCTCCCCGGCTACCCGGCCTTGCTGGGGCTGTTCCTCCCATTCTGGCTCAATTTGCCTCACCCGTAGATTGCCGTATAAGGGCCGCCTCGCTCGGACCGGGCAAAAGCCCAGGGATTTCGTGCCAGGAGCCTTATAGATGTCTCGATACACAGGACCACGGGTAAAGCGCATGCGAGCGCTCGGCATCGACCTGCCCGGCCTTTCGCGCAAGAGCATGTGGAACCGCCCGTATCCCCCAGGCGTCCACGGGCCGAAGTC
>CAYZDM010000143.1:0-7163 GCA_964476875.1 uncultured Sandaracinaceae bacterium
CGAAGATCAGAAGCTCTTGATTGACGTAGCGGATGTAGAGCGCCATCAGGCCGCCAACGACGACCGCGCCAAAAATGATCGAAAAAACGATGTGCTGAAGGAGGTAAGCGGCGATGCCGCCCTCCAGCGCGCTAACCCCGAGCTGGCTCGCCAGAACGACCTGGGCGACCGCGAACGCCACGACGACGATCACGTCCTTGAGGACCACCACCGAAAGGACGTTCCTCGTCATCGCGCCAGCCGCGCGCGATTCCATGATGACTGCGATCGTCGCGGCTGGCGAAGTCGCCAGGGCCACCGATGCGACCATTGCGCCGACCGCCAAGGACGCCGCCATCGGCAGACCCTCGATGCCCGGGAAACCGATGTACGGAACCGCGCCGGAGATCAGCCAGAAGAAGGCAGTGATGAGGACGCCGACAGCTACGATCTGCGCTGCGAGGATCGAACTGATCGCCCGCATACCTTTCTTGAGCCCTTCGAGCTTCAGCTCACCACCGGCCGTGAGCGCGATTAGGGCAACCGCGAGCGTATCGAACAGGCTGAGCTGCTCGATCACTTCCGTATTGAGAATGCCTTCATCGAATGGTGCCGGCAGGTGGAGTCCGGTCAGCGCCTTAGCGAGCGAAGGCCCGAACACGAGGCCCGCAATCAGGTAGCCCGTAATGTGAGGGAGGCGAACCTGAGCGACCAGGCCGCCGATCGTGTAGCTCGCGAGAACGACGAAGCCGAACGCGAGCATTCCGCTCGGGTCGAACCCGTCCTGTGCGAACTGCTCGAATTGGTAGAGCCCCACCATCCCGAACGTCAGAAGGATGATGACCGTGATCTGACGCCGCGCGTGGGTCTCTTCGCCGGATGGCGGCATGCTGTATGCGCCCGCCATCAGCGTCTCCAGAACCCAGGGATGATGAGCGCGAAAAGGGTGAAGAACTCGAGTCGTCCAAGAAGCATCGCGATCGAAAAGAACAACTTGCTGCCAGCCGAATAGGAGGAGAAGTTGTCAGGCCCCACGTGGAAAGGTGCGGGTCCCATGTTCGACAGGCAAGTGAGCAGCGTGCCGAATGCCGTGGGGACCGAGACCCCCTCGACCAGCGTCACGAAGAGGAGGCCAAAGCCGATACAACCCATGTAGATCAGGAAGAAAGAGGCGACGTCTGCAAGCACCTCATTACTGACAGAGGCCTTGCCCATTCGCACCAACTGGACCGTCGTCGGCCGGAAGCTCTTCTGAATCTGAGCGACCGCCTGTTTCCCCATCAGCACCGCCCGTTCGATCTTGATGCCGCCCGCTGTGGAGCCGGAGCAACCGCCCACGAACATCAGCAGAATCACGATGGTCAACGCAGTAGAGCTGTACAGGCTGTAGTCGTCGGTGCCGTACCCGGTCGACGACACCGTCGTAGCCACCATGAAAAAGGAGTATCGGAATGAAGTCAGCAACTCGTCATGCACGCTCAGGTTGAGAATCGTGAGGACGACCACCGCGACGACTACGATCGCCACGTACCACCGGAATTCGATGTTTCTAACGAGCGACTTCCAACTACCGGTTCGCAGAAGACCATAGTAGAGGCCGTAGTTCACGCTCCCGATCAACATGAAGCACGCGATGACGTACTCGACCGCGGCACTGTCGAATCCGCCGACCGAGCTGTCGAGCGTCGAGAATCCGCCCGTCGACATGGTCGTAAACGAATGGCAAACGGCGTCGAAAAGATCGAGTCCCAGGACCTTGAGCAAGGCAATCTCGAGGATCGTGAACGCACCGTAGAGCTTCCATAGGGTGAACGACGTTTCGGCGATGCGAGGCCGAAGCCCTTCTGCGGCCGTACCGGGCACCTCGCCTCGGAACAGGTGTTTGCCGCCGGCACCCAGGTTCGGGAACACGGCCACGAACAACACGACGATACCCATTCCCCCTAGCCACTGAATCAGTGACCGCCAAAGCAGTAGCGGTCGCGACAGTCGACCCTCGATGTCCGCGATCACCGTGGCGCCTGTGGTCGTGAGTCCACTGACGGACTCGAAGAACGCGTCGGGTGCCGACATGCCTGCGCCCAGCATGAACGGAACCGCCCCGCAGGCCCCCGCTGCGATCCAGATCAAGCTCACAGCGAGAAGAGCCTCACGTCGTGAAATCCGTTCGGACACGAAGCGGTTCCCGTAGATGAACGCCACTAGGCCGACCGTCGATACGATGATGGCCGACAGCGCCAAGGCCGCGGCACCACCTTGGGGCCTGGTTGGGTCGGGTGCGAACTGATCCCAAAGCATCCCAACGGCTGCGCACAGCGCAATCATCACGCCTATGCCTAGGACGACGGCCCCGACCGGTCGGATCACCCCACGAAAATCTCTCGCTTGTGTGCTCACTCACCCCTCGGTCGAAACAATCGTTCGACGGTTGCGCGGGCCTCTTTCGTCGTCATCAGGATGACGCGGTCGCCGGGCCGCACGACGTCCTTGCCGTGCGGAATGATTACGTCGTCCCCGTGGATGATTGCGGCAAGCAGTGACCCTCGCGGCAAGTTCATTCGATGCAGCGGCTTGTTGACGGCGCGACACTTTGGGCTTGCGGTCAGCTCGACTACCTCTGCCTGACCGTCCTCGAGCACCGTCAGGCTGTGGAGGCCGCCACCGCGTGAGAACCGCAGAATCTCGTCCGACGCGACTGTGCGTGGCGAAAGAACGATGTCGATGCCGAGCTGTCGGTAAATCGCTGTGTAGTCCGCTCGTTGGACAATCGTCGCGGTTCGCTTGCATCCGGCGCGCTGTGCCAGCAGCGCCGCCATGAGGTTGATCTCGTCCTGCTTTGTCACTGCAGCAAACAGGTCGTAGGTGCCGACCTCTTCTTCTTCGAGGAGTGCACCGTCGGTGCCGTCGCCATGCACGACTTCGATACCCTGGAACTCGGCGCTGACCTCTTCTGCGGTGGCGAGATCGCTTTCGATCATCATGACGGTGGCCTGTTGTTGCAGCAGGTCGCGCGCCAGTGCCTTGCCAACGACTCCGCCTCCGACGATGCAGACCCGGCGTGCTTTGCGCTCCTTGCTGAAGAGGCGCTCTGCCGCGAGGACGCCCTCCGGCCGCCCGATCAGGTAGACCCGATCGCCCTTGACGAGAACGTCCGCGCCACCGGGAACGAAGAGATCCCCATCGCGAACGACCGCGCTCACCAGCGTGTGCGGCGGGAGCTCGATCGCAGAGAGCGGTTTGTTGAGTACGCGGGATTCGTCGAGGTCGATCTGGACCAGTTCTACGCGGTCCTGGGCAAGGTCGACCACGTCCGAGGCCCCGTACGACCTCGCGATGCGACTGAGCTCTTGAGCGACGAGGACTCGCGGGTTGATGACGACGTCGACGCCGAGCAGCCCGTAGCGAATCCCTTCCGTCCATTCGGACCAAGCGGTGCCCTGGACACGAGCGACCACGTGCTTTGCGCCAAGTTGCTTGGCCGCGAGCGTAGCGACCAAATTCATCTCATCGTGATTGGTGACGGCGACTACCAAGTCGGCGCGTGCGGCGCCGGCGACCTTCAGAAGCGTCTCGCTGGCTCCGTAGCCGACGATCGAGGCGACATCGTAGTGCTCCTCGGCGTACTGCACCGCCTGAGGGCTCACATCGACGGCTACGATGTCGTGGCCTTCCTTGTCGAGGACACTCAACAAGTGGCGCCCGACCTCCCCCAAACCTATGACGACGATGTTCATCTCGTAACTACCTCGGTGGATGTGCGGGAATCGGAGTCTTTGAGCTCGCGTTGGATCTCGCCCTCGTCGACCAGTAGACCTCGAAGGAGTCGCGGCGCCATCAAATCGTTCAGGATCACGGAAGCTAGAACGACGGAGTACGCGACCTTAGCGGCCTCGCCGTGGTAAACCAGACGGAACGAGACGGCCATCGCCAGCGTGACGTCGCCATGAGCCAACAGCCCTAGGAAGAGGTCCTTGCGCAGGGTGGTGCCCCACCCGGCGATTACACTCGCCAGCCACTTCGCCCCGGTCCGAGCGATCAAGAACCCGCCGAGCGCGAGCGCGGTGGGCACCAGCTCGGTTGGTTCCCAGAGCGCGCCTGCAAAGATCAGGAGCACGATCGTCATCGGGCGTTCGGTCGACTCCAGGGTGGTGTGGAGCAGTTGCCCGCCACGCGCGAAGTTCACTAGAACGAAGCCCATCGAGAGGTTCACAGCGAGCGGCGACAGCTCGAGAAAGTACGCGCCGCCTGACGCGAAGGCGATGATTCCGACCAGCGCCAAGAAACGAGAGTTGTCGGACTCATCGCCGGCGAGGAACAACGAGAACAAGAATCCGAGGGCTGCGCCCAGCCCGAAGGTTACCCAAGCCCAGGTGGACGGCGAGTAGTCCTGTGCCCCGGGCGCGCTCTCGTGAAAGACGCAGAAGATCAAACCGAACGCGATGATGACCGCGATGTCACCGAGACGCGTTCCGTTTCGCAGGAGTGGCGCGAGGCGCCCGCTGATCTCGTAGCGCCTAGCGAGAAGGTCGAAGGGCTCTGCAGAGTCGGCTGCGGCGAAACACGCCAGGGCCGCAGCACTGAGTGCGGCGTTGCGCAAAGTGGTGTCGACCAACCCGGTCTCGGTGAAGAAGTAGTACGATCCAAAGCCGACCGCGAGACCCGGAAGAAGGTGATGTAGCAACACGACGCGCCAAGTCGCAGGGTCGAGCTTCTGCAGGCCGGCAAAGTCGAAGTCCGTGCCGCGAAGCAGACCGACCCAACCCGCGGCAAGCGCGATGATGGGGAGTAGACCGGTGACGTTGTCGAGCGCATTGAGCGCGGGGAAGGCAGGGCCGAGCAGGAAGCCCAGCAACAGGTACTCGGCGCCGCTGACTACGAGGAACCGGCGCTGCAGACGCTCGACGACGTTGTGTGCGAGGACATACGCGACACCGATCACCACGACGAGCAATACGACCGTACCTAGGTCACCCCGCCCTTCGGTCGCAGCTGGGCCGCTCGCCGCGCGCGCGACGCCAGACAATGCCATCCAGAGGAACGGCACCGCGGTCACCATCAGCTTCCCCGCCATATCTGCCTAATTGTGAAGAAGAAGTCGCGGAAGCGGTAGTTTCGCGCTGGACGGGTGTTTAGGTCCCCTCAAATCAACCGCGCGTCGTCTAGTTCTGCAAGCCTTGGAGCACGATCGAGATGAGCGTTTTGGTGGTTTCGATGGGATCCATCTGCACCTGATTACGCACGGAGGCCAGTGCGAGCGCCTCCACAGCCCCAAGCACAGCGATCGCGCTCACGTGCGGGTTGGCCACGGCGACGAGACCGCGATCGACCGCAACCTGGCTGAGCATCAACGCACGCCGATCGAGATCTGTTGCCAGGTCTGAAATCGCTTGCCGCGCCGTGGTCGCCGGTGCGCGGCGCTCCTGGAGGTAGAGACACATGGCATCGGGGTGTATCGCGAGCGCGCCGACCAGACGATTGCCGAGCTGTCCATACGCCGCGACGGCGTCGGCACGCCCGTCCGCTTTGCGGAGCTGTTCGTCGCAAGCCTGAACTGCCTCTCGTGTGGTGCCAGCGACCGGTTCGATCACGGCCTCCACGAGATCGGCTTTGTCCCGGAAATACCGGTAGAAATTGCCTTTGGCCATGCCGGCTTCGCGTGCGACTTCATCAATCGTGACCGCCTCGATCCCTCTCTCTAAGAAGAGTGACAATCCTGCGTCGACGAGATCCTGGACGCGCTTGCGCCGGTTGATGTCTCTCTTGCCGCCGAACGCGCCGGGTCGTTCAACGGGGCCGGCCCGTCTGGGCCGTCTTTCGTCATCCATCGAGCTGCTCCTTACGGGGGAAATGAGCCGTTCCGATGCTTCATTATGGGGCACCTTTTCCCTAGGTAAAGTGTGTTTTGCGAAAATATTGCGCCCACTCGGGCTTCTTTTCGAAACGTTGCGAAAATCAGAAGAAACCGTCACAATTCGTAGTGTTAGACACGATTGACACCGGAGGCACCACCTCCTAAGAGCTTGGCTTGGGACCTACCGGAGTGACCGATGACCTTACCGGCTCGCAAACCTGACTGGCTTCGCGTGCGCCTCCCTGCCGGGGCGCAGCAGGAGGAATTCCGCGGCTTGAAGTCCCGGTTCCGGAGCCGCGGTCTAAACACCGTCTGCGAGGAGGCCCGTTGCCCGAATATTTTCGAGTGCTGGGGCCAGGGCACCGCGACCGTGATGATCCTCGGCGAGACCTGTACCCGAGGCTGCCGCTTTTGCTCCGTCAACACCGGGAAGCCCGGGGGAGTCGTCGACGCGGATGAGCCCGAGAACACCGCGTTGTCCCTGGCCGAGATGGGCCTTGCCTACGTCGTCCTGACGATGGTCGATCGTGACGACCTTAGCGACGGCGGTGCGGCTCACGTCGCGAAGACGGTTCGGCGTGCAAAGCATCACAGCCCCGAGCTGCGGGTCGAGACCCTCGTTGGCGACTTCGGGGGAAGCCGTGACGACGTGTGCACCGTGGTTCAAGACGGCCGGCCCGATGTCTTTGCTCACAACGTCGAGGTGGTTCCCAGGCTGCAGCGAGCGATCCGTGACGCGCGTTGTTCGTGGGACCGGTCGGTCGACACGCTGATCGCGGCAAAAGAGCTCGGTGCTGCAATCACCAAATCATCACTGATGGTCGGCCTCGGCGAAGAACGAGACGAAGTGCTCGAAGCGATGCGGCTGCTCCGCGAAGCCGACGTCGACGTGCTGACGATCGGCCAGTACCTCCGGCCCACCAAACGTCACGCCACCGTCCAGCGGTACGTCGAGCCATCCGAGTTCGCCGACTACGAGCGGGCGGGGGTGGATATGGGATTTCGTTTCGTTGCCTCGGGTCCGCTCGTTCGCTCCAGCTACCGAGCGGCGGAGGTCTTTCTTACCGGGGAGCTCGCGGCGACGACCAATGCGCGCGAGGCCCCGCCGATGGATCGATACGGGAAGAAGAAACTCACTGTGCTCACCTGAGGGGGACCATGCACGTCATTCGAGACGACGGAAGCCTCGACCCTGCGCGCTTGTTCTACGAGTTCCTTTGATGTCATCGGTCCGCCAGAACCTGCTCGGTTGGTATGATCGCGCGGGGCGTGATCTCCCCTGGCGCCATACCCGTGATCCCTATGCGGTTTGGGTCTCCGAGGTGATGCTCCA
>CAYZDM010000144.1:0-7137 GCA_964476875.1 uncultured Sandaracinaceae bacterium
CCCATGGCGCGCCTCGTGGAGCAGAAGCTCAAGAAGCCGCTCGCCGAGGCGATGGTGTTCGGAGGCCTGACAGAAGGCGGGACCGCGCGAGCTGAGGTCGAAAACGACGATATCGTTCTGTCCTTCCCGTCAGTGCGCTAACCTACGGCGTCCGCCGATGCCTGTGTACCTGCTCGACAAGGAACTGTCTTTCCCCGCTCCAGAAGATGCCAATGAAGAGGGCATCGTCGCGGTCGGTGGCGATGTATCACCGGAACGGCTCTTGGTTGCATACCGTCACGGCATCTTTCCCTGGCCTGCGCGCGGCTATCCGTTACTTTGGTTCTCACCTGACCCTCGCTTCGCGTTGACCCCAACGCGTGCGCATGTCTCGCGCTCGTTGCGAAAGGTGATCCGAAAAGGCCAGCTTCAAGTGACGGCCGACACTGCGTTCGACCAGGTGATCAACGCGTGCGCGGCGGTCCCTCGGCCACATCAACAGGGAACGTGGATCACCCAAGAGTTACAAGACGGCTATCGCGGACTACACGAGCGCGGTTTCGCGCACAGCATCGAGACCTGGCGCGACGGCAAACTGGTCGGAGGTCTCTATGGCGTCGCTATCGGACGGACGTTCGCAGGCGAGTCGATGTTCGCTTCGGAGCCCGACGCGTCGAAGGTCGCGTTCACGACACTACTGGGGCATTTGGCGATGTGGGGCTTCCGAATTGTCGACTGCCAAGTGCATACTGAGCATCTGGCGCGATTTGGCGCTACCATGTGGACGCGTGAACGTTTCCTTTCCGAATGGCGTGTCGCAGTCGATGACCCCAGCATCCTGGCGCCGTGGGAGCTCACGCTGTCTCCGGTTGAGGCGCTAGGCAGGCTTGGGGCCGCGGTATGAGGTCGACTGAGATGAAGATGAACCGAGCCCAGACCTGGGGGTCCGCACTTGCGATTTGGGCGTGCTGCTTGCTGGCCGCGCATCCGGTCGTCGCTCAGCAGGACGCCGGAGCGACATCCGATGCGGGAACGACCCACGACGCCGAGGTGGCAAACGACCTCGACGCAAGCACTGAGCCTGCGGTCGACCCGGGCGCAGGACTGGATCCTCAGGAGGCGACCTCCGACGCGAAGCGCATCATTCGCATTCGCCAGGTCATCGAGCTGGACACGGAACACCTGCGCTGGCTCGGGAGTGAGCTTCGTGCCCGCTCAACCTGGTTCGATGACCTCGCCAGCGGAATGAGCGAGATCGCGGTGGAGCGCAATGCCAAGAAAGAATCACTCGAGGCGCTCGAGGCCAGTCCGCAAGCGAACCAAGAGGAAGTCGACGCGCTCCGGGCCGAAGTCGCCGAGCTGAACGAAGACTATGCCCTCTTCGACACCCAGACCGACCTCGCCCTCCGAGGAGAGAGAACGGTTGGTGACCAGATCGAAGCCCTCGAGGAGAAGCTGCAGTTGGAACAGCGAGCGCTTGGGGAGCTAACCGGCGAGATCCAGATCGAGCTTCCCGAGACGCCGTCGCCCGCCCCCGATGCCAGCACGCCGCAGGCCAAGCCCAAAACGACGACGCCCAGCCTGCTCCCCATTCCGATTCCATTGCCGACAGCGCCGAGCACGAAGACCACCCGCTCATCGGCGATGACGACCGCTCAGCTAGAGGCACACAACGACCTCGATCAGAAGGAGCGCGAGGTGCAGCTCGCAAGGCTCGCCTTGGCGGAGTTCGTGGAGCGAAAAGGTGCCCTCGAACAGCAGATCGAGTTCGAGGAACTCATCGCCGAGACCCAGCAGAAGGAGTTCGACAACCTGACGCTTGCGCTCGAGGCGTTTGAGGCCCGACTGAAGAAGTACCAAGAGGCCGACAAGCCGAAGTCGAAGCGTCAGCGCCTCGAACGAGTAATCCGCGAGATCAGGCGGACCCTCGATGAGTCGACGGCCGGCATCGAGGCACAGCGGGCGTACACAGAATCGCTACACGGACGCCTCAAACGCCTCGATGAAGAGCAGCTTCGCGTCACCGCCGACGTCGACGAGAAGGTCGATGAATCGGAGAGCGTACGCCGGGCGATCGTTTGGCTCGAAAGTCCCGTCCATCCGAAGAACGTCGCGCACTGGGCGATAGATCGAGGCCCTCGCATCATTCTCGTCATCTTCGCCGCGGCCTTCTTGCTTATTTTCGTGCAGTTCAGCGCACGTGGAATTGCGAGGACGCTGGTCCGAAGTCGGCGTGGCCCGCGGAGCGCAGGCACCGGCCGGGCCGACACGCTGGCCTTCAGCTTCAGGAGCGCGTTCCGCGTCATCATTGTGGTACTGGGTGTCTTGCTGGTGTTGCAGGAGGGCGGCGTCGATCTGAAAACCGTCCTCGGCGGTGCAGCCATCCTGGGCGTCGCTATCGCATTCGGTGCCCAGGGGCTGATGAAGGACTACTTCTCAGGCTTCCTGATCTTGCTGGAGGATCAGTACCAGCTCGGAGATTTGATCTCGATCGGCACGGTCACCGGGACGGTCGAGTCAGTCAACATGCGCGTCACCGTGCTGCGCGACCTCGAAGGACGCGTCCACTTCATGCCCAATGGGGAGATCGCGCACGTCACCAATCGGACCTACGGCTGGGGCCGGCCGGTTTTCGAGATTCCAGTCGGGTACGGCGAGGACATCGATCGGGCGATGGCCGCACTGGTCGACGTCGCCAAGGAACTCGGGCAGGACCCGGACTGGAAGACCTCGATAATCGGGGAGCCCGACATGCTCGGGGTCGACAAGTTCACCGACTACGGGGTGGTGATCAAGTTCATGGTGAAGACACAGCCGGACAAGCTGTTTGCCGTGCGCAGAGAGATGCTGCATCGGATCGCGAAACGCTTCAACGAGCTGGGGATTCAGATCACGGTGCCACAGCGAATGTTGATACGCGCCGCCGGCGAGCTGGCGGATTGAGCGAGGACCACCGTCCGGGCTTCGTGGTTTCAGGGACAACGAAGGTCGCGGTCGCGTAACAACGCCCGCGTCCATGGGTCGCTCGCGGTTTGCGGATCTTCGGACCAACGTCCGACCTGTGCCACCGCCGCTGCCCGCTCGCTTTCGTCGCCTACCCGCAACGCGAGCTCGACGGAGGCCATGGTCGTAGCTCGTGTCTGTCCCGAGTAGGCCGCCCACGCCAGCGCCTCGCGCGCCTCTACCTCGTCGCAGGCGGCCATGGCGGCCAGCGCTCGGTGGAACTCGATGGAAGTGAAGCCCGGATACATCGCAGCAGCGTCCGAGAGGAAGCGATACGCACGGCGGGCGGTCTCTCTCTCGACCTCGTTTCGATACATGCGGGCGCCGGCACGTTCACCGTCTCTGACGAAAGCACGAAGATGGCGCAGTCCCTGGATCCACCCCTGGATGGCCTTGGAGTTCTGGTGATGTCCGACATGTTCGGCGTCGGCCTCGATGTCACTATCGGAGACGTTTGGATCGAGTAGCGCGCCCACCCGGTACCCCGGCCCCACCACTTCGAGGGGCTGCAACGAGGGCGCGCTGCCGTCGCGTACGAAGAGCGACTGTCGGTCCTGAACCTGTCCAAGAGACCAGTCAGGCAACCGCCGAAGGTGCTCGATGGCAGCCGCTTGTGCTCCATCCGTGTGATCGAGCACCACCACGTTGATGTCGTAGGCGCCGAGCAGCGCACTCAGGGAGTCCGCGTCCGAAAAGCTGTTGGTGACCTTGCGAATGAAGTCGGCTCCGTAGAATGGGACCCGCCCGTCGACCAGGAACCGCCCGCTCGGGACGGCGAACATCAGCGGCCAGCTTTCCTGTATCGGCGCCAAGATGCGAGGTTGCTCGACCTGCTCCTCGATGACTTCGGCGACTGCGAACGCGTGCCCGAGGCGAGGTTCTCCGTATCCGAATGGAACGAACGGTTCAAGACGTGGGGACGCCACGATCGCCCAGACGAATGACAGCGCCAGGGCAGCGACGGCGGCGCGTCGTGCCTCGCGAAGCCAGGGGAGCTGGGCCAGTCCGGCGCCGATGAAGGGCGCCGTGAGAAGCAGTTGGTGCGCGATGAAGCGAATCGAGCGAAACGCCATGAGGCTGACGACGACGCAGAACACGCCGTACGCGAGCCCGAAGCGGCCCGAGCGAGTGACCGGCCTCATCGTCGCCAGAACGAGCACCACGGACAGCACGGGGCCAACGAGGAGATAAAGGGGGTGGGAAGGCGACCAGGGAGCCCATTCGGTGACTAACTCGCGATACTCAGAGCGAAGCACGTGGGACAGCGCATCGGTCACGATCTCTAGACCAAATGGGGTACATGCCGTGGCGAGCAGTTGCAACGCGAGCAGCGCGAGCATCGAGGCGAACGCGCTCGTGCGAACGGAGAACGCGAGAAACAAGAGCGTGATGAGCACGCCGAGAAGGTGGGAACCGTGGGTGTTGACCCATACGACTTGCATGAGGCCGAGGGCAACAAGAACCCAGCGCTTGGTCCGCGTGGAGGTGGCCTCCGAGTACAGTGAACTGATGCCCAAGAGTAGGACGGCGGGGCAGACGAGTCCGAGGATCTGTGGGCGCACGGTGAAGCGAATTCGCGCCAGCGGTGCGAACAGGATCAGCACGGAGGCCGTGAGGGGCGCCGCCAACCGCGCGCCCTTGGCAAGACGGGTGGCGAGTAGAACCAATACGTACCCGAGGGTGGCGAGCAGTACGCACTTGATGAGGATGAGGGCATTCGGGCCGAAGTGATCGTAAATCAGCCAGGTGAGCAGGTCGTAAGCCCACTCGTAGTTGCTCCAGGGTTGAGGGCTCGGCTTCCAGAAAGAGAACGGGTCTACTCTGGGAACGTGTCCGAGCTCTGCGATCTGACGGCCTTGGGCGAGATGCCCGTAGGCGTCGAGATTGTAGAGCGGAAATGCGCCGAGCAGGAAGAAGGCCGCCGCACAGATCCAGGCACTCCACGACGCTAGCCCCCGCAACACCGCCATAGTGTTGGCCAGAGCTAGGCACGCGGTCAAACTTCACTCAGGTGTTCGAACGATGATCGTCCCGACATCGGGGCCTAGCAGTGCCAGGGGGAACACGCCGTACACTTGAAGTTCGCCGTGTAGATGCGCTTTCTCGGTGTAGCCGGCCGGGGAGTCGGCAAGCGCCGCGGCGCGAGCTGCAGGGTCTCGAATGAGGGCATCGACCTCGGGTGGGGTGTCCCAATGAAAGAGGCGCTCTGCCTTGTAGAGGTACACCCAGACTGGCGCGCCCTGCTTCTGCTCGACGCGGAACTGGCGACTCAGTCGCTGGGCGAGGCGAGAAAGGGGGATGCCGGCGAGAACCGCGCCGACCACCTCGTTGCCGCGAAGGGAGGGCGCGCTGAATAGGATCGACCATGACGAAGGTGCCTTGGGATCCTTCGCGTAGAACTCGCCGAGCCCGGTCGCGGCGGTCCCGCCGAGCGCTTGGCGAACCACTTCGAAGCGGGTCTTGAAGTCCTGCCCCTTCATGCGGTCCGTCTCTCGATCGCGGGCAATGACCAAACCGTCCACGCCTATGGCGGCCAAGAACGACATCGGGGATGCAACGAATTCATCAATCCCTTTCTTGGGTTGCTGAAGAATTCTCAACGCCGATCGCACTTGTTTCTCGCGGACTACAGGGTCGGTGACCGAAAAGCCGGGCATCAGCTTCTTCGCCGCCTTCACAACACCGGCCTGATGGTTCGCAAGGTCTTGCTCGACCAACTCCCGCACGCGCGGAAGATCCACCTCACGCAACTGGCGCTCGGTCCGCTGCACCGCAGCCCCGTCCTCGCACCCCGCCAGCACCCCAAGCCCCAACAACAAAACCCCCCACCACATCCCCCCACTCTACCAAAAAAGGGGTCTGACCCCTTTTTTGAAGGGTTAATTTCGTCTGGGCACGCCTGGGCGGCTTAAACCGCGGGAAAAAGGGGACTGTCACCTTTTTGGGGTTAGCCGCCGGAGCAGAAGTGTTCGTAGTCGATGTAGTCGGTGATCGTGGGGTGATCGCCGCAGACGGGGCAGTCTTTGTTGCGACGGAGCTTGAAGGTGCGGAACTGCATCTGAAGCGAGTCGTACTGCAGCAGACGTCCGACGAGGGGGTCGCCGCGCTCGAGAATGATTTTCACCGCTTCGGTGGCCTGAAGGGTGCCAATGGCGCCCGGAAGAACACCGAGAACACCGGCTTCGGCGCACGAAGGCGCGAGGTGCGGGGGCGGAGGCTCGGGGTACAAGCAGCGGTAGCACGGTCCCTGGCGCGGCCAGAACGTCGTCACCTGGCCGTCAAAGCGGAAGATCGAACCATGAACGACGGGAATGTCTTTCCACACGCTCGCGTCGTTGACGAGGTAGCGTGTCGCGAAGTTGTCTAGACCGTCGACGATGACGTCCCAATCTTGGTCGAAAATACGGTCGACATTCTGACGCGTGAGGCGCTCGTCAAACGAGATCACGTTCACGTCGGGGTTGAGGTTCTCAATGGTGCGCTTGCCGCTCGCGACCTTCGACATGCCAACGCGATCGAGCCCGTGCAGCACCTGTCGCTGCAAGTTCGACTCATCTACGGTGTCGCCATCGACGAGACCGATTGTGCCAACCCCCGCTGCCGCTAGATAGAGAGCCGCGGGCGATCCAAGGCCGCCGGCGCCCAGCAAGAGCACCCGCCCCTGCAACAACTTCGCCTGACCCTGCTCCCCAACCTCGGGCAGCAATAGATGCCGCGAGTAGCGAGTAAGCTGTGCATCGGTGAACGCGAACGGCTGCGTGGTCGGGAAGCCCTGGTCCTTCCACTGGTTGAACCCCGGGTTCGCGGACTCGACGTTCGTGTAGCCCAGGTCGAGAAGCACCTTCGCAGCGAACGCGGAGCGAATCCCCGCGGCACAGATGGTGACGATCCTCGCGTCCTTGTCGGGGAGTCGCGAACCGGACTGCATCTCGAGAAAACCTCGCGGAATGTGGAGCGCGCCGGGAACGTGACCTTGTCGCCACTCATCCTTCTCGCGAACGTCGACGAGGATCAGTTCCTCACCCCCTTCGAGACGGTCTTTCAGGTCCTCGAGGGAAACCTGCCGGATGGCGGCCTTCACCTCTTGGAGCAAGTCAGCATATGTCTTTGCCATGCCCGCCAATATGTAACTTTCGGCCGTTTCGTCAAGGCTAA
>CAYZDM010000145.1:0-7129 GCA_964476875.1 uncultured Sandaracinaceae bacterium
CGCGCGTCGTCCGCCGCGTAGCGAAGGTCCGCGGTGAGCGCTATCGCCGCGCCACCGCCGATACAGAACCCATGAATCAAAGCGATCAGTGGCTTCTCCAGCCCCTGTAGCGCAGCGAAGGCCCGCGCGGTCATCGCATCGTACTCGCGTCCGGCGTTGCCGGTTCGCGTCTGCTCGAACTCCGAGATGTCGGCGCCGGACACGAACGCCTCGGAGCCGGCGCCGCGCATGACGACCACGCGGACGCTCGCGTCCTCCTGAAGCCTTCGTACAGCATCGGGGACCGCCTCCCACATGTCGACAGTGATGGCGTTGCGGCGCGCCTCGTGGTCGAACACCAGGCTCGCGATCGGTCCGTCTCGCGTGATTCTGACTTCGCCACTCATGAGCCCACAGCCTAGCAGTAAAGCGATTGGATGCTCGACTGGCCTCACGGGTGATGGCACTCTTCTCGCGATGGAAGCATGCAAGCCACTCACGCTCGCGGATCTGGATCGGCTAGCCGAGAGCTTTCGATTCGAGACGGTCCTGCACGCAACGCCCGAGCGGATTTTCGAGGTGCTCGAGGATCCCGAGTCGTGGCCGGTTTGGGCGGGCGCCATCAAAAAGGTGACCTGGACGAGCCCCAAGCCGTTCGGGATTGGCACGACCCGCGACGTCGACATCATGGGCGGTCTCACGGTTCACGAGCACTTCTTCGCGTGGGACGCACCAACCCGAATGGGATTCTACTTCGTGGGAACGAACAAGCCGGCCGTGAATGCGTTGGCCGAGTACTACGAGTTGGAACCGCTGGGCGACGGACGCACCCGTTTCGTCTGGCGCTTCGGGTACGAGTCGCGCGGCTTCATGCGCTACGTCTCGCCTCTGCTGCGCCCGGCCGTTCGTCTAATGGGTGCACGCATCGTTCGAGGCTTGGAGCGCTACGTGCTTGCGCTACCCGCCGCTAAGCCCGGGTCGACACCTAGGACTGACGCTAGAGCATTCGGTTGACGACGGCCTTGCGGCGAATCTCGTCCAAGAAGATCTTTTCCTGCCGAAGCATCGTGGCGTCCAGCATCTCCCGATAGAGTTCCTGCTTCATCTCGTCGAAGGAAGGAAAGCCGGCGCCGACTTGGCGGTCCTTGAGATAGAAGATGTGAAACCCGGAACTGCCCTTCACAGGTGCACTGATATCACCGGCGTTGAGCCGCAAGAGCTCTCGCTCGAGATCGGCCGGAAGATCGCCTTGGGAAAGCCAACCAAGGTCACCACCACCCAGCCCCGCGGCTCGCGCATCGAAGTTCTCCGGCGTCAGTGAGTCGCGCAGGGTTTCTGCCTCTTGGCGCTTGGCAGCCACCTGGATTGCCGAGGCCCCATCCTGAATAGGCACGACGACGTGCGACACCTCAAAGCGAAGCTCGCTTCCTTCGGCCCGAGCGCGTTGCTCGTATCGTGCCCTGACTTCCTCTTCGGTGACATTGACTCGCGAACGCACGCGCTCGTTCATGACCTTGAGTCGAATCAACTGTCTCTTCAGGTCCTTCCGGTACTGCGTCATGGTGAACCCCTGCGCATCCAGTGCCTCTTGAAACTGCTCCTCAGTCATGTTGTTTTGGAGACGAAGGTTTTCGATCGCGTTGTCGACATCGGCGCCCGTGGCGCGGATCCCACTGCTGTTCGCGAGCTGGCGAATCAGCTGCTCGTCCACCAGGACGTTCAACAGCTCGTCGTAAAGCTCCTTGAGGCGAGACGCGCGCTCGGTTTCGGTGGGGGCATCGGCCACCTGCGGGAGGAACGGCACAGCGCGCTTTCGCAGATCGCTGAGGAAGATAGCCTCGTTGTCTACCGTCGCGACCACTCGTTCGACCACATCCGCGGAGGCAGAACCGGCGGCGAGTGCGAGGAGGAGCGCGGTGACGAGGAGGCGGGCTATCATTGGCCCTGCGGGAACTCCGGAACATCGACTTGGATGCTATTCAGAGCTTCGTAGTCGACCTCGACGTTGATCTCTTCGCGCAGGCGTGATGTCAGCGCCTCCATCGCGGCGTCTTTCTTCTCGCGGGTGAGCTTGTGGCGGATAGCGCGCTTTGCCTGCTCGTAGGTTCGCTTCACCTCGGCACGTTTGCCGGTCAGCATGATGATGTGGTAGCCGCCGCCGTCTTCCACGAGTTCGGGATACACGGCGCCCACCTTGTCGAGGGTGAACGCTGCGGCTCGGATTGCCACGGGTGGGTCACCTTCGCCGGTAGCTTCGAAGAAGTTAAGGTCACCACCGTCGGACTTGGTCTTCTGGTCCTCGGACTCGTCTCGCGCCAGCTTGCGGAAGCCGCTCAAATCGGTGTTCTTCGCTTTGGCGAGGAGAGCTTTCGCCCGTGCGCGGTCCTTGATGAAGATGTCACTGGCGCGAAGCTGGCGCGGGCGGTCGAACTCGAGTGGGTTCGCGTCGAAGATCGCTTTGACCTCCTCCTCGGTGATCTCGCTGGCCTCGAGCGGCCCGTCGACTTCTTTCTTGATGAGCTGCTGGATCATCGCGTTGCGCTTCGCACGCGTGATCTCCGGCTTGTCGGCGTAGCCCCTCCGCTTGGCTTCGTAGATCAGCAGCTCGAATCGAATCAAGTTGTCGAGGAACTCCTTGCGTCGCGCCGGACTTTCGAAGCGAGCGCGAAGGTAAGGAGACTGCGATGCGAGCTGATCGGCCAGCTCGCCAACCGTGATGGTTCGATCCCCCACTTTCGCGAGGACCTCGCTCGCTTGCGCCTCCGTCAGCCCGTTCTGAGGCCACTCGGCCTCGGCGGGTGTTTCTTCGGCCTTCTTGGAGCAGCTCGCAACCGTGATTGCGAGTACGATGATGGCGGCGCGTTTCCAGGGCATCGTCAGCCGGGTAGCATATACCGCATGCACGGCAACGAGGCCAAAGATCAGGCCGTCTCTCGGCCCGCGAGAACTTCCCGGACTTTGTCGGACAAATCGTCGAGTTCGAAAGGCTTGTCGAGGAATCCATCGGCTCCGTAGAGCGGGGACGTCATCTCGTTGAGCCGTTCGCCGATGCCCGTCAGCATGATGACCCCGGTGCCACCCAAGGACTCATCTTCGCGGATCGCACGGCATACCTCCCAGCCGCTCATCCCAGGCATCATCACGTCGAGGACCACCAGGGCGGGCTTCTCGCGCCGCGCGAGGCGAAGGGCCTCCTCGCCGTCCGAGGCCTCGACGATTTCGGCAGGCAGCGCGCTCAAATGGCGTGCGACTAGAGCCAATATCTCCAGGTCATCGTCGGCGACCAGAATTTTCGTTGCGGCGTCGGTCGTCATGGTTTCCTCGCTCCTGTATTCAGCAGCTCGGGCCGCATCCTCGTTCTGTTGAGTTGCCTTGTCAATGGACACCGTGGTCGACGTCGATCAGGCCGACCCCGGCCCTCGGCGCCCAGCCTTCGACGCCGCCAACCACACGCAATTTCACGAAATCGCCGTCACGGTCGATGATTTCGCCCCGATCGCCGCCACGCGCTTCCCCTCGTGGTTTGGCGCGGGGATCGGGTCCTTCACGAAGGACGACGTGATCGTCGAGTGCCAAGGCGCGTGGGCCGTCGCGAAGTAGACCGGCCTTAGCGCTCAGTCCAATCGCCCCGAAGACGAGTACCACCGCCGAGCAGACCAGGAGTCCATAGAATGCGCCCCTCCGTTCGCGGCTCAGTACAACCGCTCCGAGTGCCAGGAAGAGCAGGAAGTTGGCGACGATCAAGGCGATTGCCAAAGCGTCTTCGCTCAAACTTCCGTAGACCGCATCGCTGATCGAACTGTTCCGCTGGATCATGGCTTCCCCCTCTTTCTCTGCTCGCTGCTCTTCGAGTGCCTTCTCTGCGTCGTGTAGGTTCTCGGTGGCCTTGGCGTCTCCTGGGCGCAGCGTGAGGGTCCGCTCGTAGTTGAGGATTGCGTAGGGGTAGTCGCCGGACTGAGCGAACGAGGTGGCGAGGTTGAAATAGACATCGGCGTCGCGGACCCCGGCGTCGCTGAGTCTGCCGTAGTTGGAGATCGCGCCTGCGTAGTCCCCCCGTGAGGCCGCGATGTTAGCTGCTTCGAAAATCTCCGTCAGAGAAGACGCAACAGGGGCCTGCGCCTGTGTCGCCTGCTGAGCGAAAGCGGCGGCAGGCGCGGCCATGAGCGCCAGAGCAACGTACCAGGCCCGCATCAGCTCTTCCCTTTCGAGCGTTGGATCCGTTCGATGATTGCAGATGTCCGTTGGCGGCACCGTTCCATCTCGTCCTTGTTCACACCCGACGCGGCGAAGCGTGCGAAGTCGGCGCCATCGAGTTCGTTGATCACGCGCTCTACCAAATCGTCATCAAAGCCGACCTCGACCAGCCGGCTTCGGAGCGCTGAGTGCGGCAGCCCGCCCACGGGTTCGGTGAGGCGGGAGTCCAACGCGTGGGTAATCGACGCGACGATGCGGTCGTAGAACGTCCTCGGGTCGTTCGCCTGCAACGCGTCATCTGCGCTGCGAACGAGCTGGCGCTGAACCGCACCCGTGGTGGCGTTACGTTCGTCACGGCGTCGTGCCGTCCCGATGCCCAGCAGCAGGAGAACGAAAATCAGTGGCGGGACCGCCAGGAGCCAATCGAACCAAGCGCGCTCACGCATGGGCGTTACGCCTCGATGGAGAGCGCTATACATCCGCAGGGGTCCGAAGGTCGCCGCTGCGGGCCTGGGGGGCGTATCGCGCGGTTCGATCGTGGGCTGAGCTGCCCTCGCCGCACCGGTAGACGAGAATGCGAGGGCGGTCGTCGCTGCGGTCCCGTACACACCGGTATCGGGGTCGAAAAAATGCAACTCGACAGGCGGCACCGAATGTTCGCCCGGCGCTTCCGCGATCAGTATCCACTCCCAGGACCGGGTGCCAGAGAGTTTGCCGTCTTGGAACTGCTGTTGGTCGCGGATTGCGGGCTGAAGCGTCCGGACGCCGACGAGGGGAGGTAGCTCGATGCGAAGATCCTGTACATTGCCGCGGCCGGCCGCGTCGATCCGCAGGGTCACCGCGTCGCCCGTGTCAGCGGTCGTGCGATCAAGCCACGCCTGCAGTGTGTACCTGCCGACCACTGCGTTCGGGGGACCAGGCTCAGGGAGCGGCTTGACGCTGACCGTGACGGGCACGCCAAGTCGCTCCACTCGTTCCGGTGGGTCAAACAGACTCCCCCCGCCGACGTCGAACGCGACCTTAGGTGGCCCGATTGTGAGCTCGCCGGATCGTTGCGGAAACGCTGCCGACCGCTGAAGCACGTACGCTCGGTAGTGCGTGCCCCCCACAGAGACCGTCTGCGACTGCAAATTGGTGATCGCATCGTCGTGTACCCAAAATCCATCCATCGACGGCTTGCCGGGGATCACGGACTGAGGCGAGAGGCGGAGGCGCGTGTAGAGGTAGACGACGACGTCGACCTGCTGCCCGATGTAGACCTCATCAGTAGAAACGACGGTCCGCAAGAAGGCGCGCTCGTCGAATCGCGCGCCGGTCAGCTCGGAATCCGCTGCCACGGCCGCCGTCTGAGCCGGCTCTGAGCCCGCGGGCGAAGCGCCGAGCGAGGGACGGACTGTCAGCGTCAGGGGAGCGCTCCGGTAGACCTTGCCATTGACCTTGGCGACTGCGGGGGCGAACTCATAGGTTCCGGCCGCGGTCGCGTGAAGAACAAAGATGTTGGCGAGGCTCGATTCTTTCTGGACCCCGGCGCCGAACCCGAAGCTGAACTGAATGGGGCGCACCGTCTGGTGGGAAATGATCTCAAGCTCGGGGTACTTCTTGAGGTCGCTCAGCTCGAGGTTCTCGATGCTTCCGCCGCGGGCACGAACTCGAACTTCCAACCTTGCGGTGTCGCCCACCCGCACTTCGGCCGGTGCCACGTCGAGGGTCACCGTCACCTCCGGCTCCGCGGCCGCAGTGCCGGTCCAGGGGAGGGCGATCATGGCGAGAAACGCGAGCGTTAGAAGGCGGCTCACCAGTCTTTCTCCGGCGCCCGGCGCCCAGCATTTCGGCGGCGTGCTCGCTGCAGAGGGAGATTCTCCTCATTTTGCTCGAGTGCATCGAGAAAGCGCTGCACTTCGTCTCGCGAGATCTCTTCCTGCTGCTGCTCTTGATCTTGCTGCTGCTCTTGATCTTGCTGCTGCTCTTGATCTTGCTGCTGCTCTTGATCCTGCTGCTGCTCCTGATCTTGCTGCTGCTCCTGATCTTGCTGCCGCTCCTGATCTTGCTGCTGCTCCTGATCTTGCTGCTGCTCCTGATCTTGCTGCTGCTCTTGATCTTGCTGCTGCTCCTGATCTTGCTGCTGCTCCTGCTTCTCGCTCTCCTCTCGGATGCGCTTCATGGCGTACTCGAGATTCCACGCGGCGTTGCGGTCTCCTGGACGCACCCGGAGAGCTCGCTTGAAGGCGTCGGCCGCCTCTCGAAAGTGCGCGGAGGCCTGCTCGTATTCCTCCTGCTGAGAGATCGCGTCGCCTTCCCGTGCGTATGCGATCCCGAGGTCGTAGTAGGCGTCTGCGCGGGTGTCGGGCGCAGCCGAGGGGTCAGCCGCGGCGAGAAACGATTCCTTGGCTTGCTCGCTCAAGTCTTGCGCCAGGAGCGAGAGTCCACGGTTGAGTTGGATCGCGCGCGCGTCCGGCAACTCACGCGCCGCCGCGTCGTATGCCTCCAACGCCGGGCCGTACTGGGCTTCGCTCATCAGTGCGTTGCCCTTGTTCACGTTCGCGTTCTCACCGCGAAGAGGACTCCACGCCGACGCGCCAGCCGGGAGCCACAGCACCGCCACACAGCAGGCGGACCATCCGAGGCGTCTCATGCTTCTCTCCTGCGTCGTCGGACGATCCATGCTTCGGGAAGGAGCGCCTCGAGCAGGATCAGAAGGAACCCGGGCAGCAGTACTAGAGCGAACCGGTTCTCGTGGACCGTGACGCGCCTGGCCTTTCGCTCTGACGCCTGGAGCTTGGCGAGTTCTGCACGAATCTCTGTCACCCCCACCGCGCCTTCCTCCGCCCTCACGTATTCCCCTCCTGTGATCGACGCGATCTCCTCGAGGGTGTCTTCGTTCTCGGGGCTGAGCGAGGTCATGACCAGTCGGCCGTCCGCATGCTTCATGTGTCCGGTGAGCGTGCCGTCGGCAGTG
>CAYZDM010000146.1:0-7118 GCA_964476875.1 uncultured Sandaracinaceae bacterium
GCCCCAGTACCCGGTCCCCGAACTGACGTAGATCTGCGAATCACCTCGGGAGTGGAGTCCAGATACGAACGGCTGGGCCAAGCGCGTCAGAACGCCGAAAGGAAAGATCTGGCCGCCGTGCGTGTGCCCCGAAATCTGAAGATCCACACCGTGCGCGCGTGCCTCGTCGAACTGCACCGGTTGGTGGGCGAGGAGAACTACCGGCTTGCTGGCGTCGCGGCCCTCCATCGCTCGTTCCATGTCTGCACCGTGCCCGTTGCCAAACTGATGCGCAGTCCAATCGTCGACACCGGCGACATGGATCACCTCGCCGTTCTTCGTCAGCTCTACGTGTTCGTTCCGCAGAACTCGAATCCCAAGCCCGCGGAGAAACGCTAGCCAGGAATCTGCTCCGGAGTAGTACTCGTGATTGCCGGTGACGAAATACGTCCCGAGGGTTGCGTGAATGTCGCCGAGCGGAGCCACCGCATTGCCAAGATCTTCGACCGAGCCGTCGATCAAGTCGCCCGTAATCGCCACGATGTCTGGCTCGAGTGCGTTGACCTTGCGCACGACGTCTTGCACGAACTCGCGGCCAATCGTCAGCCCTACGTGCATGTCGCTGAGTTGCACGAGACGCAGTCCGCTCAGCGGTTGAGGCAGCTTCTTGAGGCGAATGTTCATTCGCTTCACCTCGACCGGCCGAATCGCAGACCAAACACCCCAGCCGGACAGCGCGATGCCCAATGAGCCAGCGCCGCCCGCAAGTAGCTGCGCGAGGAACTCCCGTCGGCCGCCGTTGATCGATGCGAAGCCTGCGTACTTGACCCAACTCCAACGCGCGAGCTCGCCGCCCCATAGGAGCACGAGCAACACGAACATCGACCCCATCCAGATGTAGCCGACCCAAGACACCGGGATAGCGACGTTTCGGGGCAACGTGCGCCACGCCATCATCGAAGCAGGGATCGAGAGAGCCAGCACGACGAGCGCGACGGTAGCAACCTGACGCCAGGGTGATGGCCACATCGGGTCGCGGATCAGCCGTGCCCACAGGTAGTAGTGCGTGCCGATGGTGAGGCCGGAAATGACCCCTAGGAAGATGAGGATGCGACTCAGTGACATGGAAGGACGACTACGAGCGCATAAGGATGGCGCTCGACGGCGTCAAGTCGCTGCCTGGCCCGGCGTAGCGGGATCGGGCGAATCGTATCGCTTCTTGCTATCCGCGAGCTGATCTAGCAGCCGTTGGCGAACTTCGGGATGCGCCAGAGCGACGATGCGGGCCGCGAGGAAAGCGGCATTTTTGGCCCCGTCGATGCCGACCGTGGCAACGGGAACGCCAGGGGGCATCTGGACGGTGGCGAGCAGCGCGTCGACGCCTTGGAGCGCCCCGGACGCGATGGGCACACCGATGACCGGACGAGTGGTGTGGGAGGCGACGACCCCTGCCAGATGGGCCGCCATTCCAGCGCAGGCGATGAAGACCTCGACCCCGAGCTTCTCCGCGGCGGCGATGTACTCTGCGGTTTCGTGGGGGGTGCGGTGCGCAGACAGGACCCGCACGTCGCTGGGAATGTCGAGTCCGTCCAGAACATCACGGCCCTTGAGAACCACCGGCAAGTCACTCGGGCTACCGGTCAGGATGGCTACGACAGGGGTATCGTTCTTGCTTAGTTTACTACTCGTCACTTCGCCTCCTTGAGCACCCGCTTCTAGCGCAAAGCGGTCCGAACGGCCAATGAGGAAAAATCACTCGCCGCCCTTTACCGTGCTGGGGTGCCAGCCTATAAAGCCGCCCACGTATGACGAGAATCCCGGGCAACCTCAGTCGTAGCGTCTTCTTGGCCGTACTATCGGCCGTCGCGCTGCTAAACGTTAATCCGCAGAGAGCGGCCGCCGAAGAGGCGCCCTCGGAAGCCGCCGACGCCGCGAAATCTGCCACGACGGAAGCCGTCACCACGGAAGCCGCAGCCGTCGAGATCACCGGCGCGGAAGCCGTCGCGCAGTTAGTCACCGCACCCGGTGGTGTGCCAACCGAGCCAACTGAAGCCGACCTCGCCATCGATGCCGTCAAGGCGAGCATGGCGAAGGTCGAGGAACAGCAGGCCGCCGGCGTCGCGTCGACCTATGTGATCGAGTTTGGTGACACCTTCGACTGGGTGAGACTGGTCTCCGGCGAGTGGCTCAAGGGCACCATGAAACGCATGCGTGACGACAACCTCGAGTTCGACAGCGACAAGCTGAACATGCAGAACATCGACCTCGCCGACGTCACCTACATTCACTCGCCGGTGGTCAACACGTACGTCTTCGACGATCGGGTTGCAGCAACGGGCCGCGCCGTCATGACCCCGGACACCATTATCGTCGAAACCATCGACGGCACCCGGACGTTTCCTCGCTCCGAGCTCGAGTCGATCGTGTCCGGCGGCGAGCGCGAAAAAGATTGGTGGTCGATGAAGCTTCGGTTCGGCCTCACGCTGAACAAGGGCAACACCGATCAGCTCACCTACGACATACTGTTCAACACGCGTCGCGAAGACCGAATGACGATGCTCGACCTGAACTATGAGGGCATGTTCGGTCGCACCGACGGGATCCAGAGCGTCAATCGGCACCTCGGCGAGGAAAATTTTCAGGTCTTCATTTCAAGCCGATGGTACGTGACGCCATTGTTCGGTCAGCTCTTCAACGACCGCTTCCAGAACATTAAGTTTCGAGCCACGCCGGCCGCGGGTGCAGGCGTGCACATTATCGACGTGTCCAAGGTGAAATGGGACTTCCAGACGGGCGTTGGCTATCAATTCCTGAACTACCGGGACACCACGCTCCTTGCCGCCGGCGATACGAACCCTCAGAACGACGCGTTCATCCCGCTATTCACCTATGCAGACTTCGACATCACGGGTGACATCGACTTCACCGTGAGCTGGTTGACTAACTTGGTGGTCACGACCATCGGGAACACCAACCACACGGGCAAAGCAGACTTGGGCATAGAGCTGACGAGCGTGCTCGACCTCGACATCGCATTTCTCTACCTCCGAACCGAACAACCGGGGCCCCCACCGCCACCCCCCGCGGGCGATCCCCCTCCGGACCCGATCAAGAGGAACGACTACCAGTTGATCATCGGCATCAGCCTCGAGCTCGGCTAGCTCTTCTCGAGTTCCGGCCCGTCAGTCCAGCAGGTGAACTCGCTTGTAGAATCGTCCCCCGACGCCACCGTTGGTGTCGCCCTTGACCATGATCGCATCGAAGGTCGGAGCGTAGTAGATACGCCAGTCGTCGCTGGGGTCGTCCTCCCACCAGCCGACGTTGTTCTGCATGTGTAGGCTCGCCGGCCATGGAAACGCAGTGCTCCCTTCTTTGAGACCAATGACACTCCGTCCGATTCGCTCACCGGTCGCCGGATGCGTGAAGGTCAGCTTCAAGCCCTGAATGTACCCCTCGCTATCTGCCGGGGAGAGGCCACCGCAGTCGTTGATCCCCGACGCCGTGTCGGTCATCTCTGCGTCCACTCGAATCGTCATGTGGGGTGGGACTTGAATCGTCCCGCGCTTGACGAGCCAATCCGTGTCGGCGATCTGGCTGGTGGAGACCGAAATGCGGCCGCCGTCAGGGCGGTCGCCGCGACCTCCGAGAAAGATCTCCATGTCATACCGGCAGTCGCCGTTTTGGAAGTCACCGATGTTGATGCGATAGACGAGCTCGTACTCTGCGACGAGCGTGGCGGTGTCTTCGCCGCAATCGGGCCCTCGCGGACCGGAAAATCCAATGTAGTGTCCGTCTCCAGCGGCGCCGTCGTTCATGATCTCAAAGGCTCGGTCGCGGCAGTCGCTATCGTCCCAGAAGTAGGGCGCGTACCTCACCGTTTGCTTTTCGCATTCCGCGTACGACCCGAAGAAGCTGTTGCCGGTGGCGCAGTAGGGATACAGGGCCTCGACTGACCCTTCGCCCTCACGCCAGTCGTTTCCGGCGAGGCCATCGGTGTACGTGCCACCGTAGTTGTTGTGGTGGTCGATGCGAAACGAAAGCGGATTGGCTCCGTTGAAGGTGTCCTGCCAAATGAAGCCCGGGTAGCTCCATCGCTCGGGCATTTGAAGGCCATTCGTGCCATTGCCCGTATAGAACTGAACCTCGTCGTTCACCCAGGTGATGCCCACCAGGTTGTCGCTCAGCTTCTCGATGAAACCAGCGGCGCCCCGTTTGCCGGCCCTGATGTCATCACGGCTAGAGATGTCGACTGATGTTCGCCCCGGCTGCGCAAACGCGAAGAACTGCATGTTCGTAAACTCGGCGTCATCGGCGACCAACGACACGGCGTGTGATCCTTTGCTGTGTCCAAAGACCCTCACATCATCGTCGCTGAATCGCGTCTTCAGCGCGTAGAGTAGCTGGTCGAGCGCCGTCCTTGCATCGATGACACCGTCGTCGTAGCTGGCCGAGTCGAAGACGTTTGCCAGCCCTTCCACGATGGCCGAGTCCCGATATTGGAGTGACAAGTAACCTCGACCCGTATCGCGAGAGAACATGGCGTTGAACTGCTTCCACGCGCCGTGCTCCGCGGCGGTGCCCGGCACGAAAACATCGAACGACTTGGTGCACGCTTCCGGCAGGGCGTTTTCGATCTCCGAGGCCACGCAGTCTGCAACGCTCTCTCTACTCGCCAGTTTCGCACACGAGTTTCCGGAGCCCCCGTCCTGACTCAGATCGACGATGAAGACTTGGCCGCACACGCCCGTCGGCACGTTCCCGCCGGTGCCACCGTTACCACCAGCCCCTGAGTCGCCGCCAGCCCCGACTCCCGAGTCTCCACAACCGGCTAGCAACGAAGTCATCACGACGGCAAGCGTTGCCGTGGTCGTCCATCGGCCGAGTTCGAAAACGTTGAAGTAGTGCGCTGACTCGCGCACGGATGCGGGATCCCGACGGGTGTTTTCCATTGGCGATTTGTACACTTCGCCGCCTTCCGGAATCAAGAAACCACGAGGATCGCGACTCAAACCATGACGGAGAAGTGAAGGAGAAAGCGCCTGTGGCTCCAGCGATAGGACTCCGCGTGATGTTGGAATACGACATCGTGGAACGGACGGAAGTCCGAGGAGCTGTCGGATTCGGGCGTCAATACGCAGGCGAGCGAAGCGTGCCGAGTACACCGTTGGTTCGAGGCCTGCCCCGCCCGCGTTCCAGAAACAGAAAAGGCCTCCCCATCTTGAGCAGGCCTCTGTGGCTCCGCAGCCGATTGGCTGCGCGAATCCAATCGTAGATCGAGCCGCTGGGAATCGACGAGATTCGGTGAACAGGGGGGAGAGCAAACCCGAAGGCGCGCTGTGTTGGCCGTGTCGCCCCCGAATCCGCGAGCTCTTGTACAGTCAAATCATCTGTTAACCTGGCGAATCAGGATTCGCGCCTTGCTCATTCTCATACTCCGTGCCTAGTTTGTCGGTTATGAAAGCAATCCGAATTCACGAGTACGGTGACGCATCCACGCTGCGCTATGAGGAGGCTCCGAAACCTGAGATCGCAGCGAACGAAGTTCGCGTGCGCGTGCGTGCAGCTGGGGTCAATCCGGTCGACTGGAAGATTCGAGAAGGCTATCTCAAGGAGACGATCCGACATCCAATGCCTCTGATTCTCGGCTGGGACGTCTCGGGAGAAGTCGAAGAAGTGGGCGACGAGGTTCGTGGCTTCAAGGTAGGGGACGAAGTCTACTCGCGTCCCGACATCGCCCGCGACGGTTCCTACGCTGAGTTTGTCACAGTCCTCGCGAGCGAATTGGCCCTCAAACCCAAATCGCTTTCGCATGCGGAGGCCGCCTCGGTTCCTCTTGCGGCACTCACGGCCTGGCAGGCGCTCTTCACGATCGCCAAGCTCGAAAAGGGCCAGACTGTCCTCATACACGGCGCGAGTGGCGGTGTTGGTAGCTTTGCTGTCCAAATGGCAAAGAATGTTGGTGCCACGGTGATCGGTACTGGCTCGGCGCGTAGCAAGGCACACCTATTGCAACTCGGTGTCGATGTGGCAGTCGACTACAATAGCGAAAAATTTGAGGACTACGCCAAGAACGTCGATGTCGTATTCGACCTGGTCGGAGGCGAAACGCAGACCCGCTCGTTCTCCACGCTCAAGGCAGGTGGAATCCTCGTTGCGATTACAGAGCCGCCATCCGAGGAATTGGCTGCAAAGAGCGGTGTCCGAGCAGCCTTTCTCTTTGTCCAACCAGATGCCCCAGCTCTAACCGAGATTGCGACACTGTTCGATACCGAAAAGCTAAAGACTCATGTGAGTGAGCGCTTTCCACTTGCTGAGGCCGCACAGGCTCTTGATCGAAGTCAGTCGGGCAAGGCACATGGCAAAATCGTCTTGGAGGTGAACTGACTTACAGGATTGACGAGCGAGCTGGGGCCTCATTGTAGCGTCGAGCTACCGACCAGTCGCCGCTGCGCAATGTGGTAAGCCACCCGGCAGCGAAGAAGTCCAAGTCATCGCCAAACCGGCTTCAGCGGTCCTCATGATGGCAGCGGAAACAATCCTTGCGGTCGCATTCCCAAGGGTAAGCTGCCCTCGAAGCGAAAGCAGAAGCGCCCTTGCTGCCCCGACGTCGACGCCTTCCGACTCGTGAGCGACGGCGCCGTGCCTCACCCGTGGCGCGTCTGCTACGCCCTCGCAGCGCTGGCTGGCATGCGTTCTGGCGAAGTGGCCGGCCTTCGGTGGGGAGACTACGCCGCCCTAGCGGGGAGCCTCTTTGTGCATTGCCAGTACCAAGACCGGCCACTGAAGACGGCGAAGGACGAGGACACTAAAGAGCACACGGTCCCCATTGACGTCGAGCTCGCCCGCATTTTCGCAGAGTGGCGCCTCGAAGGTGGACGTCGAGCGCTACACGCACAACAACGCGGGCGACATAGTACGACACGTACACCAGCCAGGACGTGTGGGACGGTACGGACAAAGCTACGGACAACGGGAATAGCGAAGTGGAAAAACCGCGTGAACGCGAACGGTTAGTGGCTCCAGCGATAGGACTCCGCGTGATGTTGGAATACGACATCGCGGAACGGACGGAAGTCCGAGGAGCTGTCGGATTCGGGCGTCAATACGCAGGCCCGCGAAGCGTGCCGAGTACACCGGCG
>CAYZDM010000147.1:0-7078 GCA_964476875.1 uncultured Sandaracinaceae bacterium
TACTCTGAACCGGCTCGCCGGGCTTCGATTGGATCGAGTGCGGTCGTGGTACGCTCTGCTTTCGGAGGTCTCATGGCGCACTGGGAGCATCGAGAAGAGGCGAAGTGGAAGGACTTCAAGGTCAATCAGCCTTATGCCAAGGGGCTGAAGCGGCTCAGAGAAGACGTCCTCGTCCAAGGCATGATTGACGCCGCGCACGATCACGCCGAACGCCTCGGCTTCCAAGTGCGGTTCGAAAGTACGATCTCGGCCGGCGCGGAGACGTGTCACTTCACCATGTGGCAAGCGAGCGATGAAGAGAAAGAACAGTGGGAGCTTCTCACTGAGAAACTGGAACGCAGAGCGCTTCGGGTCGTACAAGATTCGTAATGCCACAGATTGGTCGCTTCGGACTCTGCCTGGCTTTGGGATGTTGTGTGTGGGTGGCTCCGGCGGCGGCTCAGGACCTCGTGGCGCCTCGCGTGAAATCGCTTCCCGGGGCGGAGGTTCCTGCCGGTGTGGAGGTGCCGGAATCTGGGGTCGTTCGTGTCCTGGTACGCATCGACCCCGACGGGAAGGGCGTCGTGGAACAATGCGATGCGGGGCGCGCGCTTTGCGATGTCGTGATCGACGCCATCGCGAAGGCGGAGTTCGAGCCTGCGTTGCGAGACGGAAAACCGGTGCCGTCGGAGGTGCGGATAGATCTCCGGACCCGTGAACCCGCGCCCGACCAGACCTCCGACGTCGCATCGGTCGAGGCGGTCGTCGAGCCCGGCACTGAGTTGGTCGAGAAGGAGCTCGTGTTTTCGGAAACCGCCCAGGTGGATGCGCGCGCCCAGGCGCCGATCAAGCTCAAGCTCGACGGGATCCGCAACATCCCCGGGATATTTGGGGAACCATTTCGAACACTGGAGCTGATGCCTGGCACCGTGCCTGTCGCGAACGGGCAGCCGTACGTGTACGTCCGTGGCGCGCCTCCCTCGGGCACGCAGTACATCTATGACGAGATCCCAATCCCGCTCTTGTTTCATTCCGCGCTGGGGCCTGCGACGGTTCACTCCGGGCTGATCGGCGGCATCAATCTCTATTCGGGCGCCGCGCCAGCTCGATATGGGCGATACACCGGGGCCGTGGTGACCGCCAGGGCGCGGGAGATCCCAAACGATCGGGTTCACGGAGAGGTGGAGCTCCGGGCTATCGATGCGTCGGCCTTGCTGAACGTTCCGATGCCGAAGGAGGGGTCGATGACCTTTGCAGGTCGCTACGGTTTTCCTAACCTCGTCTTGGGGGCCATCGATGTCGATGCCGACGTCGAGTACTGGGACTACCAGTACCGAACCGGTGTCGCGATGAGCTCCCGTTCTCGGTTCGAGGTTGTCGCATTTGGTGGTCGCGACAGCTCGCTTTTCGACGCAGAGGACCCGACGGAGCGACTTTCGTTCGATCTTCAGTTTCACCGAGTGGAAGCTCGTTTCCTCGGATCGGCGAAGCGCTGGGATTTCGTTGGAACGATGCTCTATGGCTACGACTTCTCGGACGTCGACGACGGGTCGGGTAGCGCGGTATCCGACGCTGGCGCAAGTATCCACCGATTCGGACCGAGATTCTGGGCGGTCTATGGGGCGCCGAAGTTTCAGCTACGTATCGGCGGAGATGTGTCTGGTTTTTTCGGCGCGGCGCGATGCACGCCGGGCCTTCAGAACGTTTCCGCACCGTGTGACCCTGACTTCGCCGCTCAAGACCGACGGGTGATCGGCGGCGCGTTTGTCGACGCCACCATTGCGCCGACGAAGTGGCTGGATCTCTCCCTTGGTCTTCGCGTCGACGTTTGGAACACCGCCGGCTACCGCGACGCCGCGGTCAATCCTCGCGCTCGCGTGACATTTCACGCAAACGACATTGCGGACGTCTTCGTGGGATGGGGACTTGGGGCGATGGCGGCGACGTACGCGATTCCACTCCCGGGTCTGGGTGACATCCCGCTCGAACCAGGGCTGCAGCGGGCGAATCAGACCGAGGGGGGCATTCGCTTCTTCTTGCCGTACGACCTGACGTTCGAAACGCGTGGATATGTGAATTTCTATCGAGACCTTCGTTTCGTAGACATCTTCACCGACCCCCAGATATCGAGCAACCCGGAGATCACTTTCGTTCCTGCTGGCCTGCTCGACGACTCAGCCGATGGAAAGAGCTACGGCCTCGAAGTGTTGCTCCAGAGGCCTTTCGATATCGGCTTCTCGACTCTGGTCAGCTACACGCTCGGCTACAGTGATCTCACGGGGAGGGCCTTGCTCATCAGCGGGCAGACTCAGACCTTCGACTACACACCTTCCTACGATGTCAGGCACGTGCTCAACGGCGTGCTGGCGTGGCAATCGAAGTTCGGACTGATCATTGGGGCGCGAGTCTTTACCTGGTCGGGTCGCGCGGAAGGTTGGCTGTGGTTCGACGACGCTGGCGTCGTCCGACAATACGTTCAGCGGGTTCCGTGGTTCGTTCGCTTGGACGCGCAGATCGCCTACGAGTGGGCCAAGCCTGGACGACGCATGCGGATCGCCCTCGAGTGGATCAACATCACCCGCGCGCGCGACGCCCAGGCACTTGACTCCACCCTAACCCCGACGGCGTCGCGGGCGTGCCTCGAGCGCTACGGGGCACCCTCGCAACCGTGCCCGGTGACGTTCACCAACGCGATATGGTTTCCCAATCTTTCGTTCCGCGCGGTGTTCTAGTTGCCGATGCCGGACCAGTGGTTGGGATTGAGCGCGCCCGCCGCAGGTTTGACGTCCACCACAAATCCCGTGAGGTGCGCCATGCCCGACACCTTCTCGAGCTTGTCTGGTCCGTCCGCGGCCAGCAGATTGACGTTCACCCCGGTTGTCTTGCTGGCGACGCCCATCTTGCTGTCCTGGTGACCCCAGCCGTGCGGCAGGGCGACGGTCCCAGGCATCAGTTCGGAGAGAAGCTTGACGGGGACTCGGACCGTGGCTGTTTCCGTCGACACGTCTGCCAGGCCGCCTTCCTCCACCCCCAATCGGATGGCGTCGTCAGGGTGGACGTACAGGTGGTTGGTCGAGCGGTCCCCTGAAACGAACTCCTCGATGTTGTGGGTCCAGGAGTTGTGTGTGGTGATCGCGCGCTTGGTGATCAGCTTGAGTTTGTCTTTGGTATCGACCTCGAGCTGGAAATCCGCCTCGAGCTTCTGTGCTTGTTCGAGGAACGCCTCGGGTGCGAGGTGGACCTTCCCATCGTCGTGAATGATCCGTTTTCCGAGGAAACTACCCGCGTCGTGCTGTGGACGCAGTCGGCCGTGCTTTTCCTTGAGAAGCTTTTTGAAGCTGCCCTGCTTGGTGACGCGGAGCAGACCTGAGAGCAGAAGCTCTTGCGGAATCGACGGTTGCTTCGAGCCACGCCCAAGCGAGTTGACCGTCTTGGCGGCCTCGAACGTGCGTTGTGCGGCGGCTGACCCCCAAAGCTTGACGCCGCTTGCTTTGGCGATGTCGACGTAGATCGTGGCCTCGTCGCGTTGCTCGCCTTGCGGTGGCACGACGGCGCGCGTCGCCTGCAAATACGGCTTCGATTGCAGTCCCAACATGAGCGGGAAGATGAAGGGCAGGTCGGGGCGCTGGAAGGGCGAAGTGCATGGCAGTACGTGCGTCGCCACAGAGGCGGTCTCACTCGGCTGGATGTCGAGCACGACTAGCAACTCGAGCTCCTTGAAGGCCTCGCGCAAGCGTTCAGAGTTGGCCATCGTGATCAGGGGGTTACCACCTGTGACGAAGAGTGCTTTGATCTGCCGGTCCCCTGGAGTGAGGATCTCGTCGGCGAGGATCCCGCCGGGCATGGCGTCGTTGACCGATTTGAAGCCGCCGATTCGGCTCTCATTCTGCTGCAGCAGGGTTCCGGTCTTCTTGCCGAAAGCGGGGAAATCGATGACCCCGGTACTGACCAGAGTGCCACCCGTGCGGTCCAGGTTGCCAGAGATCGCGTTGATGCACTCCTGCAACCAGAACGCGAGCGATCCATTGGTACCCATGTTCACGCCGGTGGAGCAGTAGAGCGCAGCGCCGTTCGCTTCACGGTATGCGCGAACCATTTCGCGGAGAGTTTCGGCTGGAATTCGGGTCACCTCCGCCGTTCGCTCGGGCGACCATGCTTCGGCCACTCGGCAGAGCTCATCGAAGCCTGTCATGTACTGGTCGATGCGACCGCGGTCCACCTCGGTGGTCGCCAGCAGCTCGTGCAGGAACGAGAGATAGAAAAAGACGTCGGTGTTTGGACGGATGAAGACGTGCTCTCCGGCTACCTTGGCGGTTTCGGTGCGCCGCGGATCGACGACGAAGATCTTCGCGCCGCGCGCCTCGACCTCCTTCAGACGCCGAATAGGGTTCGGCACCTGCAGAAAGCTCCACTTGGAGATCGCGGGATTGGCGCCCACGATGATCAGGCACTCGAGGTTGTCGAGGTCCGGGAACGGCTGCGTGAACGGGTAGCCGTAGATCTCGCGCGCGACGGCGAACTTGTTGGCGCAGTCCTGCGTTGCTGACGAGAACATGCTCGCCGAGCCGACTCCCTGCATGAAACCCTGCGCGAAAACCGGATGCAGCACACCGAAGCCCGCCGCCGTACCTACATACATGGCGATGCTGTCGCTACCGTGATTGTCGATCAGCTCGCGGACCTTGCTGCCGATGCTGCCTAGCGCGTCGTCCCAGCTCACTCGTCGAAGCTCGCCGTCGACACGCTGCATCGGATAGAGCAGTCGGTCGGGCGTGTTGTACATTCGATGCTGCTTGAGCCCCTTGAGGCACCCATAGCCGCGAGTCGCGACGTGGTCGTCGTCGGGTTTGATATCGACGACTTGGTCGTCAGCCACCGTCACTTCGAGACCGCAAAGCGCCTCGCAAATCCGGCAAAAGGTGTGCACCGTCTCAGTCATGATCGACCGAGTCTATAGGGCCTACTCTTCGTGGATCAACTCGTCGAAGGCGCGATTTACATCGTCCATCGATTCCATGAGCAGGTCGTCGGCATTGTCGCCGGAAGGCCCGCCAAGGCGCTGAAGTCGCTGATCGACCTCGCGGTACTGTGGTTCCCTTTGAAAAACATACTCGTAGTGCAGGCGCGCCTGGTCTGTCAGGCCTCCAACCTCGCACGCCATGGCGAGCTCATAGTGGAGACCGACGGCTTCCGTGGGAGTCTTTTCGGGGCTTTCGAGACCCGATTGGAATGCTTCGATCGCATCGCGCGGCTGACCTTCTTCCATGTAGATGAGGCCGATCATCGACCAGCACAGGCAGCGTCGGCGAGGGTCTCCCATCGCAACCTGGAACTCGCGGCGAGCATCCGGGAAAAGCCCCATTTCCTTGTAGGCGATGCCGAGATCGAAATGGGTATCGCTGTCGTCATCGCTCACTTGCTCCGCGACGCCCGCCTTGAACTGTTCAAAGACAGTCTCGACGTCGATCATCTCGGCGCCTTCGTCGATCGGCGCGATCTCTGCGACCTCGGCCAGCTCTTCGGCGAGCTTCTCTGCGAAGTCGAATCCCTCATCACCCGGTTCGAGCTCTTCGTACTCGAACTCCATCTCGGGCGGATCCGAGGCGAGGGACGAAGCTGGCACTGACGACACGCTCGGCTGAACGAGTGGCTGCGCGACCGCGGACACGCCTGAGGACGCCGCGGCGATCTCTTCGATCTCTCCTGCTTTGTCGGACACCAGCGGGTGATCGGGGTGCGTGAGCTGAAGCTCGCTCACGATCGCGCGCGCTTGTGTATACAAGCCGTCGATCAAGTAGGAGTCCGCGAGCTCCAGAGTTTGCTCCATGAGGCTAGGTGCAAGTGCGGCGGTTGCCGGTGCGACCTGTGTGCTCACGAGCGGCAAGGAGAGGAACTCCCGATACGACATCGGACCTAGCCCACGTATCGGAATGACGCGGCCCCCGGTCGGTGGGCGCGGGGCGGGCGGGACCGGCGAGTACGACTCTTCGACCTCGACGGTCTCCTCGTAGACGGCCTGTAGCGAACCCGACACGGTGCTCCCCTCTTCGACGTCTTCTTCGACATACATGATGCCGGACGCTCCGCTCAGGCCTGATGCACCGCTGAGAGAGGGCGAGCTCAGCTGGGATCCACCGCCGACCTGGGACGCGCCCATGACTTCGGCGGTTCCGCTGAGTTGAGAGTTGCCGGGCTGCGCGCTCGACACCGAATCGGGCGTCGCGGCGGGCTGACGCACGGTGCCGGGGGGCATGTAGTGCTGCCCCGAGGCCGATGCGGTTTTCTGGAGGGCTGCCTGCGCCTCTTTGTCATTCGGGTTCAGCTCGAGAATACGGTGCAGGGCACTCATGCGTTCCTGCGGGCGCTTCGCCTCGCGGTGGATCCGAGCGACCTCGCGATAGACGCTGATGGCCTTGTCGGTCTGCGAGAGCATCAAGAACGCTTCAGCAAGGAGCGACAATGTAGAGACATCGCGCGGGTCGGCCTTGAAGCAGATCTGTAGTTTGGTGAGCGCGCGTTTCGGGTCACGACGGGCGACGTATGTTTCGGCGAGCTCCTTCGCCACGCGGACGTCGTTGCTGCGATGGTAGAGCAGTCGCTCGGCCACTTTGACGTAGTCGTCCAGCCGGCCCTGCTCCTTGAGGAGAAGCGCACCCTGTTCGAATTCGTCTGCGGCTTCTTGTGTTCGCCCCGCGCGAGAGAGAGCCTCTGCATACTTGATGCGTACCGGGATGTGCTCGGGATCCAGCTCGACCATCTTGCCGAGCATCGCCAACGCTTGATCGGTGTCGCCAGCGCGCATGAAGCCGTTCGAGACATCTTCGAAGACGCTCATTGCGTCGCTGATCAACTGGAGCTGCTCGTACATTTCGCCGAGCCGCACCTGCGCGTCGAGTCGCGACGGGTCGAGCTTCAGGATCTGCTTGTAGACCGCGATCGCCTTGAGAAAGAAACCCTGCTGGGCGTAGTGTCCCGCGACGGTTTCGTACGTTTCGATCGCAGAACCGCGGTCGCCCTTGCGTACGTGCAGGTCGCCGATCTTCAGCAGAGAACGAACGTCTCGCTTGTCGGCATCGACCAGCTTTTTGTACTGGGCGAT
>CAYZDM010000148.1:0-7052 GCA_964476875.1 uncultured Sandaracinaceae bacterium
CGGTGAAGGCCACAGGGTGGTCGTAGTCCATCGCGACGCGCAACGGGCCACTTCGTGACCGCCGCGTTGAGCGCAACTGTCGAAGTACCGAACCGATTGGGCCTGCACGCCAGGGCTGCCGCGAAAATGGTCGACCTCGCCAACCGCTACGAATCGCATATCGAGGTGAGCAAAGATGGCCAGTCTGCGGACGCCAAGAGTATCATGGGGGTGCTCCTTCTTTGCGGCCAGCAGGGGGCGCAAATTACGTTTCACGCTCGCGGCGCAGACGCCGAAGCAGCGTTGGCTGCGCTCTGTGGTCTGGTGGAGACCGGGTTCGGGGAGTTGTCGTGACCGAGCCCGCGCGCTTCAAAGGGATTGCCGCCTCGATAGGCGTGGCGGTCGGCCCGGCGCGGGTGGTAACAGGCCAGCCTCGACGACTCGCCCACAATCGGATCGACGAAACGGCCGTCGTGTCCGAGCTGGCTCGCTTCGAAGATGCAGTCTCGAAGTCTCGCGCGGAGATTGAGTCAGCCAAGCAGGAGCTCTCCGAACGGCATGGTTCGACATACACGTCGATTCTCGACGTCTACCTCTTGATGCATGGGGATGCGCTACTGATCGACGCGACGTCCGAGATGATTCGTGAAGAATGCATCAACGCCGAGTGGGCGCTGTCCCGTGTGACGGAGCGCCTCCAGAAACCGCTTCTCGAGGCCGCGTCGTCGTATTTTCGAGAACGGGCTCGCGACATCGAACACGTTGGCGAACACTTGCTCCGCCATTTGCGCGGGGAACAACGAGACGAGCCCGCGAGCGACGTGCCGACGATCTTGGTCGCGCACGACCTCACGCCCGCCGACGCAGTCCGCATGCTGGCGCCACCCACCCTCGGATTGGTGATGGAGATGGGGGGTGAAAGCAGTCATACAGCGATACTCGCGCGAACCTTCGGTGTTCCTGCCGTTGTTGGCGTGGGTCCGATTCCCACATCCATTGAAGACGATGAGACCATCCTCGTTGATGGATTTACTGGTGAGGTGGCGGTCCGCGTCTCCGCTGAAGAATGCCGGTCGGCGCAGAGGCGACGCGATCGCTTCGCGGCATTCCTCGAGTCGGAGCGCGCGACCAATGCGGTAACGAAGGACGGTGTTTCGATATCCGTCACCGCGAACGTCGAACTGCCGAGCGAGGTGCAAGCCGCACTAGAAAACGGCGCCGAAGGCATTGGCCTCTACCGGACGGAGTTCATGTGCCTCGATCGAACCGAGCCTCCCTCTGAGCAGGCGCAGTTCGAGGTATACCGCGGCGTTGCCGAGGCGATGGCTCCGAGGCCAGTGGTGTTTCGTACCTTCGACTGGCGAGGAGACAAGCGCCTTCGGGGGCACGAATGCGTCGAGCGAGAGCGGGATTGGCTGACAACTCAGATCAAGGCGGTGCTCCGAGCGAGCGTCTCTGGGTCGGTGGCGTTGATGTTTCCGATGGTGTCGACGGTTGATGAATTGCTCCAGGCGCGCGCGCTCGTCGAGCAATGCCGCCGGGTGTTGAACGACGACAATGTCTCTGCGGAAATTCCCATAGGGATGATGGTCGAAGTCCCGTCTGCGGCGCTGCTCTCCGAGCGGTTCGCGAAGCACGCCGATTTCTTTGCCGTCGGAACCAACGATCTCGCGCACTACACGCTGGCGTTCGACCGTCGCGATCGTCGGGCCGCCGGGCGCCCGCTTGATCCATCCGTATTGGTTCTCCTCGATCGGACGATCACCGCGGCGAATGCCGCTCAGCTGCCTTGTTCGATGTGTGGAAACATGGCGGCGGATCCGGTCGCGCTCTGCATTGCGCTTGGTCTTGGCTACCGACAGATTTCGGTGCCGGTGAGCGTCGTGCCCCTCGTTCGGGCGGTCGTTCGCAATCTGGATCTGCGAACAGCAAGCGACGTGGCCCGAGACGCGCTGCAATGCGGCTCCGCCGATGAGGTTCGCGAACTCGTGATCGATCGCCTCGACGCGGACCTCGGCGCGCTGTGGAGAGAACAAGGGATCGTCTAGTGCGTCCGTCTAGTCGGGCGGTGGCGACACGGGCGCAACCAGCAAGGCGAGTTGGCCCTCAGTGACCAGGCCGGTGGTTCGAGCGATCTCGTAGCCGTCGGCGTTGTAGAGGATGTAGGTCGGCACCCTCTCGATCTTCCCGAGCGTGCTTTCACCGTTCTCGACGCTTCCGTAGGGGTTCGTGCCCACGACGAAGGGCGGATCGAGGGCGTACGCCCATGCTTCGACCAGTTGTTGGCCCCGCGGCTGTGCGGCCACCCCGACCACGACGAGGTCGGGATGCTGGGGGACGAACGGTCGCAACGACTTCAACGACGCCTGGCTCACCGCGTCAAATGTCGCAAACACGAACATCAGCACCGGGGCGCCCCGGAGATCCCTGAGCTCCAGCCATCGTCCGTCCGTCAAACGCACTCCGAGATCGAGTCGTGTACCGCTCGACGCATCTGGTGTGGTTTCACGACCGGCGCCCGCCTCGCGCGCACAGCCGATCGAGAAGGCGAGAAGAATCGCCAGCACGCAAAGGCCACGGTTGGGAAGACAGCGTCTGGTCATTGCAGTCAGCTCCGCAATATAGCAAGAACCGGAGGGAAGTGGACGGTATCCGCGAACACCTGAACGCCTTGCTCGCGAGTTGCGATGCGGAGTCTACCCGAAGGCGTGACCCTGTCGATTTTGTCCATCGCTACGATCAGCCCCGCGATCAAGAGATCGTCGGCCTCGTCGCCGCTAGTCTCGCGTTTGGGAACGCTGTGGCTGCGCGCCGAAGCATCGACCGGGTGCTCACGCTGCTGGGGCCCGAGCCTGCGGAGACCGTCATTGCCGCGAGTCACGCCACGCTGCGCCGCCGGCTTCGAGGGTTTGTACATCGCATCTACCGAGGGGAGCATCTCGCGTCTCTGCTGTGGAGAGCGGGCGCGCTACTTCGTGAGCACGGCACCTTGGGTCGGGCTTTCGTTCACTTCCATCACGCTGGCGACGGAGATTTTCGAGAGGGGTTGGCCCAGTTTGCCGACGCACTGCGCGGCGATACGACGAGTCGCAGTCTGCGGCATTTGATCAGCGATCCTCGCGCGGGGAGTGCGTGCAAGCGACTCGTCCTGTACGCGAGATGGATGGTTCGCCCGGCTGACGGCGTGGACCTGGGGCTCTGGCCGATTGCGCCCTCCGAACTCGTGATCCCAGTCGACACCCATATCCATCGAATCAGTCGCAACCTCGGGCTGACCGAACGGCGGACTGCCACCTGGGCGACGGCCGAAGAAATCACCGCGGCCCTGCGCGAGTTCGACCCCGACGATCCGGTCAAATATGACTTTGCGCTCTGCCATCTCGGGGTGTCTCGAGAGTGCCCGAGTCGGCCCGACCCCGCCAAGTGCGAGCGCTGCGTTCTCCAGGATGTTTGCAGGGTCTGGTCGACGCCGCACGCGAGGAGGTTGCGAGCGTCAGCGAAGAAACCCAGTTAGCTTCGGCTCTAGAGCGTGGAGGTCGGTGACGTTTTCTACGCCCTCTCCGCGCTCGAGGATATCGCCATTGAGTTGGACCAGACGGTAGTCTTGCAGCGCCTTGAGGGCGGTTTCCAACTTGAGCTTGGATAGCGACTCACGGCGTTCGATCTCACCGGCAAGGTACATCTGCTGGCCGAGTGCCAACGTGCGCTTGTACCAGTCTTTCTTCGGAATCGGACCGTCGAGAACAATCTCCGCGCCACGCAGCGCCAGTAGGTAGCTTTCGAAGAAGGTTTGCATCATCACCGCGTAGCGTTCGAGTCGGAGCCTCATCGCACCGTCCGTCGCTTGCGCGTATCCATCGCGCAGTTCGACCTCGCCGTCTCGGGCCATGTCTTGGAGCGTGTCTTGGAAGATCTCGTCGAACGTTGCGTTGGTCCGATACATGAACTCGTGCTTGAAAACCCTCGAGAGCTGCTGAACTCGGTCGTTCAGGCGCGCGATATCGACCCACTGCTCCGTGTCCACCAGCAGGGCGGCAGAGATCAGTGCGCGAGGGACGAAGAAATGAATGATCGTGTTCTGATAGTACTCGAGCGCGATGCGACGCTCCGAGTCGATGGTGTAGATCGGCTCCGGGCCGGTGTCGTGCGAGACGATGAGTCGAGCGTCTAGGAAGAGGTGCAGCGCTTCGTCGATCGTGTCTTCGCGGAGGCGGTCCTCTCCGATGCGGAGCTGATGCGCGATTCGAGCCTGCATGCCGTCCAATACGGTGAGCAGATCTCCGCAGGCGTCCATCAGCGAAGCCCTCGTCATGCCGCGTTTCTCATGACTCAGCAGGGCCATCGCAACGAGTGCCGCGGGCGTGACGACCGTCACCTCGTTGATCGAGTACATTACCTTGTGGGCGAGCGCTTGCACCGAGTTGCGCTTCTGCTCGGGGGTGGCCTCTTCCGAGCTGGAGAGATCGACACCCGTTCGCTGAGCCATCTCCCCTTGGAACTCGTCGAAGTCTATGATGTCGCCGAACTGAACGTAGAGCCTGCCCCATTTCGACCGCAAGATACTCGAGCTCTTGATCAAATCGCCGACGTTCTCGGACTGCTTGTCTCCGCCCGAAAGCTCGTGAACGAACGACCGCTCCTCGATGATGCGTTCGTACCCGATCGAGATCGGAACGAGTTTGACCTTGGTGCCCTTCAGCTTGGTCGCTGACTCGACCACCATCGAGAGCATGCCGTACTTCGGTGGCAGCGGCTTGCCGATTCGCGACCGACCGCCCTCCAGGAAGAACTCGATCGTGAACCCCTCGGCCAGAAGCTTGCGCACGTACGCTTCAACGAGAACGGGGTAGAGCGTATCGCCGTGGAAACTCCGACGAATGAAGAACGCGCCCCCTCGCCTCAGCAAGATGCCGATGGGCCAGAAGCTGAGGTTGTCGCCCGCTGCGATCAACGGCGGCATCAGCGCATTCCCGTAGAGCATGTCGCTCAGGACCAAGTAGTCGATGTGACTCTTGTGACTTGGCAACAGCACCAACGAGGCGTCGCGGGCGGCCTCACGGACGCGTTCGAGACCCTCTTTGTCGAGCACGACGCCGTCGTACATCTTGGACCACACCCAGGTTAGGAACCGATGCATGAGGTCGACGACGAAGAGGCTCTGTTTGGCGCAAAGATGCCCCAGCTGTTTGAGGGCTACCCTTTCTGCTTTTGCGTACGAGATCCCTTTTTCAGTTGCGTAACGCTCGATGTGCGTTCGGACCCTCGGGCTTCGCAGAAGCTCGTCCTGGATTCGTGCAGTGGTCTTCTTCATAGGGCCCAGGACGACCGCTCGATCGCGCTCCATTCGTCGTAGAAGCGCATACCGAACCTTGTCCGCCGCCTCGGCGTCGCTCAGTTCGGGGTTCTTTTTGAGAAACTCTTGAATATCGAACGGCTCACCCGAGCGGAGCTTTGCGTCCCGATAGTTCAACAGGAACTGGCAGAGCACACGGACACGTCCGGGCCACTGGACTGGCCCGAACAACAGATCGAGTAAGTTGGGGCTCACGGTTGCCGCCTGCTTGCTCCACACGAAGGTCTGCGGGACGAGGAGGATCGGTTGCGAGGACGTGCGCTGCCTAGCGACGAGCGCTTGAATCAGGTCGACCTCGAGCTCGCGCCCGCGTCGCGTCTGGCTTCCGAACTTCGGCGGCCGTCTCAGGAACAGCAGCGCGCTGTACCCGTCGCCAATGGTTTGCTCGAGGGCCTCTGCCTCGGGGATCTGGCGACGCAGACTCAAGCGCCGTTCGCCCTTTCCGAAGGGTTCGAGGATCCAAAGCCCTAGGTCGTTCACGAACCGGACCAAGGGCAGGCCGAACTTCTTGAGAAGGAAGTCGAGGCAAAGGAAATCCAAGAACGACAGTGACCGCATTACATATACGACGACGCCTTTGCTGGCGGCATCCCGGACGCCGCGGCTCCAGTTCTCGTCGACCCGAATGTGGGCGAAGAAGCGCCGGTAGAGCCATCGAAGGATCGCGTTGGGCGAGTAGGGCGACGGCGTGGGTGTGCGCCGCGCAAGCTCCGGCATGTTCGTCATCGCTCGTCCGGAGCCTAGCAGCGGGCAAGATCGGGTCGAGTTTACGTAGTTCTGCTTTTATTACGGGGTGTTAACCGCGCACTACGGGAACTGCGCGCGCACCATTCGGCGCTGCCCCGCACGCAGATCGATCGGGTAGCGCCGCTCCTCACCGCCGAGCCGTACGACTACTTCGTAGCTGCCCGCGCTCAGCCGTGCGGCCACTCCACTCCCGAGGGTGCCAATTCGTTGAGAACCTCGGTTCACGGTGACCAGACCGGTACCTCGCTGACCCTTGGCCTCGATTCGGACCTCCAGGGTACCCGTCTGGAAGTCCACGGCGACTGGCGTGACTTTGCCGGCGATCACCTGGATATCGACACTCTTCGAAGGGTTGTCGAGGGTGCCGTCCAACCTCACGGTGACCTTGCACTTCCCCACAGGCGCCGAGATCGCCGCCCCACCGCATGAACCGCCGCCCACCTCTCGACCATTCTGGGCGATCACGATGGTCCCACGAGCCGGGCTAGCGTTCTCAGTGACCGAGCAGCGGATCTCCCCAGATTGGGCCTGAGCGGTGCCGGACCCGAAGAACGTCAGCACCGCCGCCGTAAGTGCCGCAGTGGAAGTCACGCGACGCGCGCCAGGCGCCCCTCTGCCCGTTTGGATAAGGATTCTCACTGCTTACCTTTCTATCTCAATTCGGTCATCCTGTGGGCGTCCGATTGCAATCCCAAGAAAACCCGGGGTTTGCCGGTCGATTTATACCGCCGTGCCTGCTTGACACCGCTGGGGCCGGCGGCTACGAAACGCGCCCGGAAACGGGGTCTTAGGAGCGAATCATGGCTACCCAGAGTGCCAAGGCGTCTGAAATCGAACGCAAGTGGTATGTTGTCGATGCTGCGGGCCAACCGCTTGGCCGCCTTGCGTCCAAGGTGGCCCACGTCCTGCGTGGCAAGCATCGGCCCGAGTTCACACCGCACGTCGACACCGGCGACTTCGTCATCATCACCAA
>CAYZDM010000149.1:0-7005 GCA_964476875.1 uncultured Sandaracinaceae bacterium
CGATGCCTGGGAACGTCGCCGAGATCGCGTCGGCCAGGTCGGTCGTGAACGTGGCGATCCCACAGTGCCGTGGGAGGTGGTTCCCCAGCAGTGCGACGCGGTGGACCGCACCCAAGGTTTCGTCTTCGCTCATACACTCATTCCTAGAGCGTGCTTCGTTGAACCGGCCATCGGGTCGCCACGTTCGGCGACCTAGGCGCAGACTCGAAGCATCATCGAGAACGCTGCCAACGGCAACGTGAGACATGAGAGCCTGTTGAACCGCGCGTCAGCGCGCGATCCCCTCGTGGGTCAGATCTTCGCGATCGCGTCCCATTGGAGGAGCTCACTCAAAAAGGGAAGACGGCAAAGAAGGCAGAGAAAGCCATCAAGAAGTCAGTTAGAGAAGGACTCGGCGTTTTGACTTCGGCCTAGACAGGGTTCCCTGTGGAGCCTTAGACTGGATCGTGGGGGTTGTGATGAGCGAGATCGGCATAGATGGGATTCTGCAAAGCGCGTGGAAGACGTTCCATCTCGATGCGATCCGCGGGGTCGTGCGGCAGACGATCGTTGATCTCGAAGAACTTGTTCCCGGCCAAGTGCTGGCAAGGGGGCCTTTGGGATTCGAACGGCAAGAAGAGATGGGGTCAGTTCGCGCGGCTTTCGATTCATGCTGCGACGAGCTCCGCGAGGGCTGCGGGCTCGCTACGTCGACTGGCCATTCCATACAGGGTCAGTCGGAGGGCGCGACCGATGCTGACTGGTCGGCGAGCTTTGCATATGCCCTCCAGGCGTATCGCAGCGCAGCGTGCACGGGGCTAGATGCCTCCTTTGCAGCGCTGCCGCTGCCTCCGGAACGACCCGCTCCCGCGGTAGAAACACTCTAGCTGCCAGGTGCAATACGCAGCCCCGCAAAACGGGGCGAGTACACCGTAGGTCGAGTCCTCGTAGAGACATACGAAACGTTCGCGAAGGACCCGGTGGGGAGAGGACTCGCTTGAGACTGGAATATGGCCGAGCGGAACGGGCGCAAGTCCGTGAAGTGGCCACTTTGACACTCGCGGTGAACTCGGAACGAGTCGGCAGCAGCTCGAAGGGCGGCGTTACTGGTCGCAGTCGATGAACGAACTCGCCTGGGTCCGTCGTATCGAACTGGTAGAGATTCGCTGCGCCCACGACCGCGAAAGTGCCATGCACACACGGCGCCGACAATAGGTCACCCTAGGCACCATCCGGATCCTGCCAAGTGAAGCCAGCGCAAATTTGGCGCTTGAAATCCACCCCTCCTCGGGCTGTGATGGACGAGACGTACCCAGGAGAAGACATGAAGAAGAACATCACGCTCTACTCAATCGCCATTGCGCTGGGGATCTTCGCGGCCGGCTTGCTGTTCGGCGCGCACTTCGGTGCCGGATCGATCGAGGTCGCAGAGGCGGAGTCGGCGCCTGCCAAAGCCTCGCCAGTCAAACCCCTCGCGGTGCAGGACATGTACGCGCCCGGGACTGAGGCATTGAAGCCCGACGAGATGCGAGTGTTTGCGTGCGGCACGGGTATGCCCAACGCGCGCCCCAAGCAGGCCGCCGCTTGCTTCCTAGTCGAGTTGGGCAATGGCGACAAGTTCATCTTCGACGCCGGCCTCGGGTCAGCGGAACGGATCTCAGCGCTCAAGATTCCTTACGACTACCTCGACAAGGTGTTCTTGGGGCACTTGCACGTCGACCACATCGGGGACCTCGATGCGATTTGGATCGGAGGATCGATTGCCAACCGCCAACGCCCGCTTCGTGTTTGGGGGCCGAGCGGCGCCAAGAAGAAGTACGGGACCAAGTACATGATCGACAAGCTCCGCGAGACCTACACATGGGACCTTGGCTCGCGACAGGGCAACGTGAACACCAAGGGTCTTCAGATCGAGGTTCACGAGTTCGACTACAAGGCCGTCAACGCGGTCATCTATCAGGAGAACGGGGTGACGATTCGGACGCTCCCCGCCATTCACGGGATCGATGGATCGGTCAGCTTCACCCTCGAGTGGAACGGTCTCAAGTTTGTCTTTAGCAGCGACACCTATCCCAACAACTGGTGGTTGAAGCACGCCAAGGGCGCCGACTTGGCCATCCACGAGTGTTTCGCGACTCCAGACATCCTCACCACCAAGCAGAAGTTCCCCGTGGGAGACTCGCTCAACGTTGGCACGCAGGTGCACACCTCTCCGGCGATGTTTGGCAAGGTGATGAGCGACATCAAGCCGCGCATGGCCGTGGGCTACCACTTCTTCAACGACTTCGACACGCTTCCCCAGATGACCGCCGAGGTCCGCAAGACCTACGACGGCCCACTCAGCATGGCTGTGGATTACATGGTGTGGAACGTCACCAAGGATGACATCCGAGTGCGAATGACACTGGTTGACGAGGATGTATGGCCGCAGCCCTCGATCACCGAGAAGCTACCCGCCAACCCCAAAGAGCGTATCGGCTTCTCGACCTACATCAGCGACGGTCGTCATGTGTACCAACAAGTCATTCAAGACATCTATACCGAGACCAACGAGCGCTTCGGCACCAAGGTCCCAACGCCGACCTTCGACGATAAGAAGTAGGCTACGGTTCGACGCTCGAGGTTCCTTCCCTTTCCTCGACGTTGACCAGTGACGATAGGAGAAGCCTCATGAGAGGACAGACATGATCGATGTTGTTCATGTGCGCCTTGGCCCTCGGTGCCTGCGCATCGCGGGGGCCCGGCGCCGACGCGCCCTGCGCGACGTACTCGGTCGGCGACAAAGACTTCAAGTTCAAAGCCCAGCGCGCCAACGTTGAGGTGAAGTGGTTCGAAGAGTGGACGTCTCGGTACGGCGAGACACTGCCCGAGCCGCTTCCGCCCCAAGAGAACTGGCAGCATCCGATCCTCTCCGACCGCTACGCGGGCACGATGCACGAGGACAGCTTCGCTACCGACGTGAGCCACTTCCCGGGGCCCATCCCGGCCAACGCGAAGGTTAGCTACTTTCATGTGCTCGAAAAAGGCAAGCATCTCTCCGGGATGGCGCCGTTGTATACGTTCCTCGACGACCAGACGGTCGTGACAATCTCGTTTGGGCGGGACGCAGCGACGCTCATCGTGATCGACATCTCCGGTCCGTCACCCCGGGTTATCGACTCCGTCTCGATCCCCGGTCGGGGGAACAAGATGCGACAGGTCGCTGGCACCAAGGGCCGAATTGCGGTCTTCCGGGACGAGATGGTCTACCTGAACCTCGGCCGCGCGGTGGGGAAGGGCACCGTCGTCGAGGAGATCCTCAACAAGAAGCCGGCAGACAATAAGCTCACAGCGATCATGCCCGATGCCGATGGCCGGGTTTGGTTCACCTCGAAGTACGGCGTGGTCGATACGCTAGGAGAGAAGACCGAGGATGGCTGCCCCAAGATCTACGCTGCCGCGATCCAACTGTTCACGACCGATGACGCGATCATCGCGCAAGTCGTCTGATCGCGCGCACACTTTTCGCGAAGATCGTTGGTCGCTCCAGGGACCGACAGCGGTGTTGAACAAGCGCGCGCGCGGTGCCATTCTCCGCCGCCTAAAGGACGGCACGTGGCAACCAGCGTTTACATTGCATCGATTCAACCGCGCGCCGGGAAATCCTTCGCCGCGCTCGGCCTGATGGAGCTGGCATCTCGCCGGGTAGAGCGCCTCGGGTTCTTCAGGCCCGTGGTCAACGGTGCCGCCGAGGCTGATCGTGAGATTGCGCTCATGCGGTCGCGCTACGCACTCCACCAAGATGCGGAGGCGTCGAGCGGGGGCCCGTATGAGGAGGCCCGCGCCATGGCCGGAGCAGGCCAGTCCGATGAGCTGCTCGCGGGAATCCTTCAACGCTACAAGGCGCTTGAGTCCACATGCGACTTCGTCGTGTGCGAAGGGACCGACTACTCCGGAGTGGGGGCCGCCTTCGAGTTCGAGTTCAACGCGCGCGTGGCCGCCCACCTCGGCTGTCCCGTGTTCTTCGTCGCCAACGGGCAAGACCGCGAGCCCGAAAAAATCGTTGAGGACGTGAAGGCAGCGCGGCGAGCCTTTGAGCGCGAGGGCTGCTCGATTGTGGCCACATTGGTCAATCGGGTTGCGACCGAGCAGATCGACGAGCTGAGGGAGAGCTTCAGGGTCGAGTGGCGGGGCAAGGATCCCGTCTACGTCGTTCCGGAGGATGAAGCCCTCGGCCACCCCACCCTAGCCGAGGTCATGGACGCGCTCGACGGGACGCTGCTCTTCGGTGAGCAGCAGCGCCTGCAGGGCATCGCCCGAGGGTTCATAGTGGCGGCGATGGAGCTGCCGAGCGTCCTGACACGCCTAGAGCCGGGCGCGGTGGTCATCACGGGCGGGGACCGTGCGGACGTGGTGCTCGCATGCTTGGCCTCGGTCCGGTCCGAGTCATTCCCCGATATCGCCGGCATCGTGTTGACCGGCGGCCTCCGACCGCCCGAACCGGTGGTGCGGCTCATCGACGGCTTCAGGCGAATGGCGATTCCCGTCATCGGAGTCGCCGCCAACACATTCGACACCGCCACCAAGCTCAGCACGCTGGGAGGGGCGATCCGCGCGGGAAACGAACGCAAGATCGCGACGGCACTGGGCCTCTTCGAAGAGCACGTGGACGGGCCGGAGCTCACGGAGTTGATCCAAGTGAGCCATTCACCTCGGATGACCCCGCTGCGATTCGAGTACGAGCTGATCGAGCGAGCCAAGGTGAGTCGCCAACACATCGTGCTCCCCGAAGGCACGGACGAACGTATTCTGCGCGCCGCCGATATTCTGCTGCGGCGGCGTGTAGCGGACCTGACCTTGCTCGGAGATCCGAGCGAGATCCGCGAGCTCGCATCGACGCTGGGTGTCCATCTCGATGGCGCTCAGATCGTGGATCCATTGACCTCCGAATGGCGGAGCAGCTTCGCGGATGCCTATCTCGAGCTACGAAAGCACAAGGGCGTGACGGAGGAGACGGCCCACGACCTGATGTCGGACGGGAGTTACTTCGGCTCGATGATGGTGAAGCTAGGGAAAGCCGATGGGATGGTCTCTGGCGCCGCCCACACGACCGCGCACACGATTCGTCCAGCATTAGAGTTCATTCGAACGCGTGAAGGCGTGTCGATCGTGTCGAGCGTCTTTCTCATGTGCCTGCGCGACCGGGTCTTGGTCTACGGTGACTGCGCGGTGAACCCAAACCCGAATGCGGCGGAACTCGCGGACATCGCGATCAGCTCGGCGGACACAGCCGCAACGTTCGGCATCGAGCCGCGGGTCGCCATGCTCTCGTACTCGACCGGCGCCTCCAGCTTGGGCGAAGGCGTGGCCAAAGTCAGACAAGCGACGGAGCTTGCACGCTCGCTTCGTCCGGATCTGAAGATCGAAGGTCCCATCCAGTACGACGCTGCCGTGGATGCAGGAGTCGCGAGCAAGAAGCTTCCCGACAGCGAGGTGGCCGGGCACGCCACCGTGCTGATCTTCCCCGACCTCAACACCGGCAACAACACCTACAAAGCGGTGCAGCGTTCGGCGAACGCCGTGGCCATCGGCCCGGTGCTTCAGGGGCTCAATCGACCGGTCAATGACTTGAGCCGGGGCTGCAGCGTGCCCGACATCGTCAACACGGTCGCCGTCACGGCGATCCAGGCTCAGTCGACCCAGAGCGAGTCGTGAGAATACTGGTTCTCAACTCCGGAAGCTCCTCGCTCAAGTATCAGCTCTTCGATATGACCGAGCCGGCACTGCTCGCGGGAGGCGCTGCTGAGCGCATCGGCGAACCGGGTAGCGAGTTGCCGGATCATGCCGCAGCCCTAGACCAAATCTTCGATCTGCTTGCTGACGCGGGGGCCGTGGGAGATGGAAGCGAGTTGCTTGCCATCGGGCATCGGGTCGTTCACGGCGGCGAGGCATTTCGCGAGCCCTCCTTGATCGACGAGCGGGTGCTCGAAACCATCCGCGAGCTCTCGCCGCTGGCACCGCTGCACAACCCAGCCAACCTCATGGGCATCGAAGTCGCGATGGCCCGCCGGCCCGATGTTCCGCAGGTCGCGGTCTTCGACACGGCCTTCCACCAGACCATCCCACCTCGAGCCTATCGATACGCAGTACCCGACGAATGGGTTCGCTCCCATGGAGTGCGTCGCTATGGGTTTCACGGCACGTCGCATGCCTATGTGGCGAAGCAGGTTGCCCGCGAGCTTGGTCGGCCCCTCGACGAGCTGAATCTCATCGTCCTGCACCTCGGGAACGGCGCGAGCGCCACCGCCATCGCCAATGGCAAGAGCGTGGACACCTCCATGGGTTTGACCCCACTCGAAGGCCTGGTGATGGGGACGCGTGGCGGTGACCTCGATCCAGGGGTCATTGTCCACCTGGTGCGCCATGCGGGCATGAGCATCGACCAGATCGACGCGAGCCTCAACCACGACTCCGGGCTCTCCGGTCTGTGCGGCATCGGGGACGTGCGGGATGTTCTGCAACGTGAGGCGGCTGGCGACGAGCGCGCTCGACTCGCCCTCGACGTCTACACCTATCGCATGCGTAAATACATCGGGGCCTACATGGCGGCGCTGGGCCAGGTCGATGCGATCGTGTTCACGGCGGGCGTCGGAGAAAACTCACCGGACATCCGCGAACGAGCCTGTAAAGGGCTGGAGGCTTTGGGCGTCGAGCTCGACGAAGCCCGCAATCGGGCCGACGCAACGGGCGCCCGACCGATCCATCGACGAGGAGCTCGCATAGCGGTCTGGGTCGTGCCGACCAACGAGGAATTGGAGATCGCCGAACAGACCTTGCGCTGCGTTCGATCGACTTGATTCAGAGCGACGAATCTACGACATCTTTCAGGGGCGCGTACTCCGGGAGATCAAGAAGACGCGCATGAACCGAATCTCGATCGAAATGGTGATCTCGGGGAAGAGCGAGATCAGCGGCGCCACCACCAAACCCGGCAGCAAGAACTTTCAACTCTGTGTCGCCAAGAAGCTGATCGCGATCAACTTCCCG
>CAYZDM010000150.1:0-6949 GCA_964476875.1 uncultured Sandaracinaceae bacterium
AAGGGGTCGAGTAGTCCTCCCAAGGGCCGCTCGTCAGGAACAGTGCGGCGCCGCGTGGCATCTCCACCTTGGCATACCCCTGCGCCTTCATGAACTCCTCGCCGTTTTGCACCGAGTTCAAGCGACGCTGAGCCGACTCCTCGAGGGCGTCGACCAGGCTGGTTTGCATGCGGACTGGGTCGAGCGCGCGCGGATTGATCATCCCTTCCAACGCCGCGTAAAAGTCATCGGCGGTGCCTTTGTATTGAGCGTCGGACCAGGCGCGGATGCCTCCCGCCTCGCGCAGCGCTTCGTTCGTAGTGATTCGCCACGGCTGCCGCCCAAACATGGGTTCTGCCGCGACCTCCACCTCGATCGCCGCCTCCTCGGCTTCGATGGCGTCGAGTGTTCCATCCGGCGGGATGGGCGCTTCAGGCGGTGTGTCGGTCGCCTCGTACCGGAAAGGACGCCATCCCTTGAACCCCGCGCCGACCAGGTCGGTCGCGGGCGTGAACAGGAACGAGCCGCGCCAGAAGCGCCGTCGTCCGACGGTGCCGTCCGGTTGGGCGTCGGCGCCGATCAGGACGCCATAGTCGGTGGCGCCTTGTGGCTTCCAGCGGGCGACGACCAAGACGTGGCCGTACGGGTCGGCGAACACCGAGCCGGGGCGCAGGGCTCGGCGGTTCAAGCGCAGCGGGTAGAGGTCGGTCTGGTCGTCGTCGGGGAGGGTGCGCGGACTCGATGAATGCACCGTCCCTGCCATCCGGCGCATGAATCGTCGAAACGCAGCCACCGAATCGGTGTCCGGGACGGGGTCCAGGTTACTGAAGACCGTCGGGTCGCAGCGGGGTGCCGTGTCTTTACGGCCACGCGTACAGGCTCGGTATACGAATGGCAGACTCAGTTTCCACGCGAAGTACGCGCGCAAGAAGTACGGCAGGTCAGCGCAGTCAGGTTCCAAATCGAGCCGCGCGTCTTCTCCCTTCATTCTGTGGTCGTAGAGCAGATTGCGCTCGGGGTCGCCGATGAGCATCTGGAGGTTGGGCCAGGTGACGTCTTCGCCGCTGGGCTCGCGAAAGAGCTGCTCCACGAAGGCGGCATAGAGGTTCTCCGTGTCACGCTCCCACCTCCAGGTCGCTTCCCACGCGGGACCAGGCGCCGTGCGTGATGGTGGCGGCGCCGGCCATTTGGCGACTCGGATGTGCTGACACGCTCGAACCGAATCACCATCCCCCAAGACCGCGGTCCAGCGCCCCGGCTGTGGCTCTGGCACTTCCACCCAGCGGCTATGTGGCGGGCCATCGAGGACGTGTTGTTCGGGCGTCATCTCCGATCCATCTGGTCCGAAGAGGACGAGCGAAGCGAGTCCTGTGTCGCCCTCACTGGTCGCGATGACCCGGAGCGGTTGAGAAGTGTTGGGCTGGTATGGCGAACGAAAGATCGCGACGCGCTTCGTGTCCGCACAGCGACCCACCGGAAGTGACACCGGGGCACTGGGACGAAGCTCGGCATCTCCGACGAGAGCCGGACCAGGTGTGCGGCCTAACACCGTCATGCGCGTCACCCGCGTTAGGAAGTCACCGCGCGAGCTCCCTTCGCCAAGTGACAAGTCGCTCACGGCGATTCGGTCGACGCGATTGGTCGTCTCCAACTCGACGCCTTCGCATGTCGTGACGAACTCGGAGAAGGCGTGGATTGCCATCGGCACTCCGTTCTCGGTCGTTCCGAGGTAGAGCATGATGTGGCCGGGGAAGTGGAGTAGCACGGCGCCGCGTTTCGCAGCGGCTTCGAACAGGAGCCGTTTCTCGTTGGGGTCCTCGACCGTCGATACGTCCACGGAAAACGTGCCGGCCATGGCCTGGCGCGCGCTGTTTCGAGGCAGATCGATGCCGAATCGTCCGAAGACCTCGAGTAGAAATCGCGAGCAGTCGTACCCGCCGCCCTTGCCGCCCCAGCCGTACGGCTCGCCAAGCATCGAGAAGGCCTCGGTGAGCAGTGCGCGTCGCGAGAAGGGTTGCACGTCTGCTCGCTCGGGCTTGGCGGCGACTGCGTCACGTTCGAGCGTTGAAGTCATGGACTCGGCTGGCACCCAACCGAGTGCGTACGGCGTCCTCACCAAGTACATGCCGTTGGGCCAGCGGGCGAGCAGCTGAACGACCTCGCCCTCGCGCATCGTGCTGCAGCGATTGCGGTCGAAGTCTTCGTCGACGGGTCTCGTATACAGTCCGCCGTCGTAGGGGCCGCAGCGCAGCGCCTCCAGCTCGTCGACTAGCCTCCATTCTCCGAGCAGGTCCAACGGTTCCGGTGCTGCAAAAGACGCAGCAGTGGTTGGGTCGATCGCTTCGCCATCTTCGCCGACGAGCTCGTCGTCTTCGAGTCGCTGCCTCAGGTATCCGAGTCGCTCGTCGACCTGCGCCTGCAGGGCCCCTCGGTCGATGGGCGCGAGCAGGTCGGTCTGCCCGATCGGTTGACCGTTCTGAGGTTCTCGAAGGGCCAGGCCGTGGCGGCGTATCGCATCTGGGCTCATCAGTGGTTCATCAAGCGACCCGTACGACTCGCTCCGGCCGAGCCAATACGCCAGCGTCTCGTGCTCGGGCGATACACCGGGCAGCGGTGGTTCCACCGCAAGCGTTTCGGGACAGGATGCGGGGCGACTAGGGGGCTCGCGCCCGCTCGGTTCGTCCCGGCACCCAGCAAGTGCAAGCACACAGACGGTTGTCGCGAGAGCCTTCCGGAATCCTATGTGGGTGCCAGCATCCATTGGATGATTTGGTCTTCGACGGTACCCCCGGTTCCCAGGCCCAAGTCCATGGCGCGCGGGAAGCCCACGTGTCCCCCTTGGCTGGTGACGATCTGCCGAAGCTTTGTCGCATTCTGCAGCCAAGGTCGCACGGTGTCGATCCCTACCATCGGATCTCGTTCACTTGCTACGAACAGCGTCGGCGTGTCGATTTCGTCGAGTACGTGGCAAGCGCTGGTCTGCGCCCAGTAGTCTTCGGCACCCGCGAAGCCATGCCGTGGCGAGATCACGCGTTCATCCCACTGCTCGATGGTGTCGATTCGGGAGGCTTCGTCGACCGGCAGAGGCACCTCGCGGCGCGCCGCCACGTTCCGATAGATCTCCTTCAGTCCGGCCAACACGTGGCGCCGATAGAACACACCGCGCGGACGATCGATGGCGCGCGCGCTCGGTTTGAGGTCGATCGGCGAGCACACCGCAGCCGCAGCACGAATGCGAGGATCCGGCGTGCCCGCGAGATACCTCAGCATCATATTACCGCCTAGTGAGTAGGCGAGCAGGAAGATGTTCTCGTAGCGCTCGAGCGCGGTGCTCCCGAGCGCCGCGGCGAGGTCGTCGGTGAGGCCAGCGTGGTAGTAGTCGTCCCCCCCGCGGTCTGCGCCTCGTAGGTTGACTCGCAAGCTGTCGATGCCCGCGCGCGCGGCGCTGATCGCGGCGTTGCGAGCGTAGTAGCTCATCACACTTCCCCCGAGACCGTGGACGATGACGACAATGCTGTCAGAGTCGGCTTGCTGACTCAGGCGTCCTCTCAGGCAGACCGTGCCGGCGACGCTGTCTTCGAGACTCGTCTCCCAGGGTTGCCAGTCCGGAACTCCCGGCGGGAGCAGGTTATGATGAAGGAACGGGCCGAGGGTCCAGAAATGACCCCGCCAGCTCATGAATCATTGGGCTTGAGCACACTCACTGCGGGCGCCTGATCGGCGCGCTGATGCCACGCATAGAAGGGCGGGCGATCCTTGCACATGGGTCGATCGTCGTCCGAGCAGTAGATCCGAACGTGGAAGTGGCTTCGGTGAGGCGCACCGTGTCGAGGCTGCGTAATCACACGCTTGGCCCGCATCAAGACCTCGGGATTCGCGCCTTCCTTGACGGCCTGATTGATCAGTCGTCGCTTGATGGCGTTCGAGACGAAGATGTGTTGGACGTCGGTCGTCGGCCGGCTGAGCAATGATTCGACTAGCGCCCAGTTGCGCGCGGCATCGAACTTGTAGAGGTTGCCCCACTGCTTGCCCATGCCCTGATTGTTGAAGCGAACGAAGAGGTGCACGTTCACCGGCGTTGATCGTCGGTCGAGCACGTAGAACCCGATGTCCACGTCGCGGCCGCTCTGATGCGACACATGTGGACGAATGCGACCGCCACCCGGTCGCGATAGGTCGCCTACCGTGAGTTGAGCGCGTGGGTAGCGGAACGCGACCTCGTGCGCCGCGCTTTCGAGCAAGCGGACGAGCTCGCCGGTCCCGTGACGCGAGTCCTGAGAACCGACTTTGACGCGGAGGTCTTTTTCATCGTTGATCCGCATTCCGAAACGGAGCAGGCCGCGATTCGGGTAGCCGACCGAGACGCTGGGGTCCGGTTCGAGGTCGGACGGTGAAACGCTTCGCGGCATGCGGGCGATTTTCGCGAGGTCGTCATCCGATGGTTCGGCGTGCGTTTCGGCGTGTCGCGCCTCTCGAAGAGCCGGGTCACCGGTCATCGGGAGTTCCGCGGATGCCGAAGTATCAAAGGAACCGGCCAGCCACACCAACGATGCGGCGGTCAGCGTACAAATCCACGGCACTAGCCTGGATCGTCCACCGATGTATGAATGCCTGTTCCCCATTTTCGCGATGCCAAGTGTGGCCCGAATCCCCTCGAATGCCAGTTTGCCGGTTCAGACCCCCGGATGCCAAGGCTGAGAGCCCGTTCAGCCCGCGTTTTTCAGGCTTTTCTCTACCCTCGCGCGGCCGTTTTCTGAAAAAAACGACAATTCAGGCGATCACGGTTTGGTCCGCGACCGGTTTTTCCAAGGGAAGATCACCCGGAGGGGGGATTTTTGAACCTAGGAGGTATCGCACAAAAAGCCACCAGATCACGCCGAGACCCCACAACAGGCCTAGAACGACGCCACCGTCGACGATCCCGCGCCACGGCTGGGGGAGCGATCGGACCCACCAAATGAGCAACACCAGGGCCCCGATGAAGATCCAACTCACGGTCTTCTGCCGACGCGTCGAGTGAAACAGGCTGATGCAGAACGGCAGGGCGAGGATGACCCAAAGGGGCCGAGGGTTCTGTCCGAGGTATACGGCTCTCGCAACGACGCGCGGGGAGAATCGCAATTGGAACCCACGATAGCCCTCGAGATAGGCGTTCACGACGAGCCAACCGATGAAGATCCCCTTCTGACCAGTCGTCATCAGTCCCTGAGTCCAGACGTCGATGGCGTAGGGGGTCAGGCGCCAAATGGCCCTTCCGAGCAGTAACGACACCCAGACGATGCCCCAGGTCGCGACGAGTTTTTCGGCCCATGGGCGCATAATTGGGCGCGAAGCTAGCAGCCTGGCCTACGATGTCGACTTGCCCGAGGGGCGCCGGGCCGGCCATTATCAATGGGAACAGCGAGAGCACTTTGGACGAACTAGCTTACGATTTAGGGGCAGAGGACGAGTCGGCGGGCAAGCCGGGCCGTCCGGGCCTTCCGGTCGAGCCGCGACGCGTGCTGCGCATTGTGCTCGAGAACCGTCGGCCGCTGCTGAAGGCGTTTCTCATCACCGCCGCGATCGCGTTGCTGGGGTCGTTTCTCGTTCCGAAGACCTACAAGTCGAGCGCGCAACTCCTGTTTGAAGGAACTCCGGTGCTCGAGCCTGAGGGGATGCAGGTTTCCGCGGAAGCCTTCGTTCAGTCCGCCGCGGCGCCGAATCGATTCCGAGAGGTCCGCGACGCATTGGAGTGGGATGTATCGCTAGAGGACCTCGACGAAATGGTCGAGGTCTTCATGGATGGCGACGCAACGATGACGATCTCTAGCGAGGCGGGGACGGCAGAGGACGCCCATGACTTGGCACGCGCTGTCCTCGACTCGTTTCTCGCACGACAAGCGAGGTTCAATGTCAAGAGGCTCGAGGTTTTGACAACTGAGAATCTCGCCGCGATCGAACGGGCCAAGGCAAGGCGGGAAGCGGCGAGTCTGGCATACGACGCGTTCCGTAAGAAGAGCGGTCGACCGAACCTGATCCGGGAGCAGGAGGAGCTGTTGGCACGCGTTGCTGGGTTTCGCGCCAAGGCCGACGAGGCCACCGTCGACATCGCTTCGCAGCGAGCACGGATCGAGGAACTAGAAAAAGCGCGCAGCGAGCTTCCCAGCCAAGTCGTAGCCAGCGCGACGAGCGGTTCGCCGGTCGACACTCCCCTGGCGCAGGCGCGATCTGAACTGGCCTCGGCGCGTTCTTCCCTGAGTGAGCACCACCCGACGGTGCAGGCACTACAACAGCGGGTCGCGAGTCTTCAGGCACAACGGAAGGGCCAACGCAGCGAGGTGGGCGAGCGAACCCTCACGGCGAACCCCGCGCGCGCCTCGGTCGAGCAACAACTCGCCACCGCCAAAGCCGCGCTCGCTGGGGCGACGGAGCGTGAGTCCGCGCTTCGTGTGTTGATCGAGGCCACCAAAGATGAGGCCGAATCGCTTGCGCTCGGAGAAGGAGAAGCACGTCGTGTGCGTGGAGAACTCGAGTCGGCCGACGCGCGCTTCGAGCGATTGTCCGCGCGCGCAGCCGTCCTTCGTGATGCCGCACTGACTCAGTTGACCGGCTTTCGTGTGATATCTGCACCGATGCTTCAGGAAGCATCGCAGCGCTCGCCGGGTACCTTGGCCTTCCTCGGGGTGCTTCCGTTCATCGTGGTGTTTCTATTCGCGTTGGTGATCATCGTTCGTCGACTGCGAGATCTCACGGTGGAAGCGCCTCGAGAGGTTGCCTGGTGGGGGAACGGTCCCGTCCTCGGAACGAGCGCGTGGCCACGCGATACCAACGCGCTCGAAGCGTTCGTGGCAGAGTTGGAGGATCACGGTGTGCGCGGGTCAGGCCGAACCTTGGTCGTGCCCGCCTCAGAGGCTGAACGGGAGGTCGCGTGTTCCTTTGCCATGCAGTTGGCCGAAGCCCCGTGGCTCGCCGCCGCCATTCTTGACGTGGG
>CAYZDM010000151.1:0-6938 GCA_964476875.1 uncultured Sandaracinaceae bacterium
GCTTCTGCGTAGTAGTCGATATGCGGGGTCGCTAGCATGGCGACGTCGAATGATAATTCTGACACGATAGTTCTCCCGGACGCCCTCTATTGGTCCGTCCACACTTCGGCGTTTTCCAATACTTCGTAGCCGTCGATGGGGCGCGGCTTGGGTCCGTGAACCCTTTTTGACGTCGGCTTCTGGATCGGGACACCGCCGTCCCAACCGCCGCTGATCCAGTGCGACGTTGGCCATCCGTCGATGAACTTGGCGTCCAATGGAATCATCGGATATTTGGGCAGCGATGCTCTCACGTTCTTGAGATGCGGTTCTGGTACGCCCGGATCCGCCTCGAGGATGACCGGCGGTTCGTAGTCGATTTCGATCAGCGTCGAAACGCTCTGCGAAACCGGCTCGTCGAGGGCCGCAAGGACAACCGTGCCGACGCGCCGCTCGATGCACTCACGCGCGGTGATCGAGATCCCGGAGGCGTACGCCGACGGCATGATGATCATGCCGGTGGGCCGCACGGTGGCGGAGACATTCACGCGGATCTTTGTCGGTCTCGGTGCAGAAAAATCACGAACGCAATCAATCGGAATACCAACGGCGGCGCTGAGCTCGGCCTCGAGGTCGCGCTCCGGCGTTTCGTCAGGCTCGCTCGGAAGGTCGGGCACCTCGCGCTCGGGCCTCGGGACCTCGCGCGGCCAGGGTGGAGGCTTCGCCTGCGACTGGGTTCGAACCGGTGCGACTCCGCGTCGCACGCCCCGCACCGGCACCTCGCCGCTCTGGCACCCAACCACCAGCAGCAACACAGCACACCAGCCTGACGCGCGGATCACGCCCGTATCTTAGCTCGAAGCAGCGAGCGTGGGTACCCCCGAGGACGGCGCCGGTTCAATGGCACTCCAAGGGCGCTTCCTCGAGCTTGGGGGGACTGTGGGGGCGTGCCTCCATGAGGTGCCTCATGCGAATGGCTGGTGCTCCCGGCAGAGCAATGTCGAGTCGGTTGCCGAGAGAGCCTCGTGAGTCAGGCCGCATCGGCCTCCACGGGTCCTGGGTTCGAACAGCTGGCAGGTTCGACACTGTGCGAACGTCCGCATTCCGTTCGCCTCCTGAAACGAGCGCAACAAACGCTGAAGCGTGAGCGCGGCGTCGTTCCCCAGGCCCTCGGGCAACGCCTCCAGCATGGGGGCAGGGTAGGCGTGCTTGACGATCTCCCGTGCAGCCGGCGTCAACCGGCAGTGCAAGAGTCGGCCATCGGCTTCGTCGGCTACTTTTTCGACCAGTCCGCGGTCCTCCAACGCCTTGATGGTCTGGCTCACGCTGCCCTTGGTGATGCCGAGATACTCGGCGACCCCAATGGGCGTGTCGCTGTATCGATTCGCCATCGAGAGGTAGGTCAAGGCTTCCAATTGAACGAGCTTCAGTCCATGCGCGCTGGCGACGTCCCGCAGACCCGCTCGGAAGAGTGATGCGATGCGCTCGATCGCCGTATGCAACGTGGTCGCGCTCATGCTTTGATAGTAGCGAGTCGAAACAAGGTTGACAAGTCGGCGCGTTCGACTATTTATGGTAGCGAGTCGATACCATCTGGCGCGTTGGCGCCCCATCCTGGAGAGAAGCCATGACCGTTGCCGGACACCGCTACCACGACGATACGCTGCCCCGCGCAGCCATCACCTTGAACGAGCTCGAACTCATGAAAGAGGCGACACTCATCGGAGATGCCGACATCGCCGCCCTTCGCCGATCGGGTCCTATCCTCCAGCCTCAAACGGACGAAATCCTCGACGTTTGGTACGGTTTCGTGGGGTCGAAGCCGTTTCTCTTGACGCACTTCAGCGATGCGGAGACGGGCGTTCCGATCCCCGCGTACATGGAGCGCGTCCGCGCCAGGTTCGGGCAATGGATCCGGGATACGGCGGCCGCCGAGTTCGACGAAGCGTGGCTTCGTTGGCAGTTCGAGATCGCGCGTCGCCATCACCGAGTGGGCAAGAACAAAACCGATCAGGTCGACAGCACGGCCCTGATTCCCTTGCGGTATCTCGCGCTTCTCGCACAGCCCATCGTGGATACCTTGCGTCCTTTCCTCGAGGCGGACGGCAATGATCGGGACACGGTCGACGCGATGCAGAACGCGTGGCGAAAAGCTGTGCTGCTCCAGGCGACGCTCTGGAGTCACCCCTACGTGAAAGAAGGAGACTACTGATGACGCGTTCGGAACTTCGTCTGGTGGATCCGAGCGTTGCGCGACCAGCGCCCGCCTGGAGTGTCGAGCGCTGGTTCAACGCGCCGGACGATTTCAGCCTCGGCGATCTTCGAGGGCGTGTCGTCGCGCTCCATGCGTTTCAGATGCTTTGCCCCGGATGCGTCACCCACGGGATTCCGCAGGCTCAGCGCATCGCGACGAACTTCGCTTCGCAGGACGTCGCGGTGGTCGGTTTGCACACCGTGTTCGAGCATCACGAGGCGATGCGCCCGGTCTCCCTCGCCGCCTTCATGCACGAGTACAGAATCTCCTTCCCCGTGGGCGTCGACACAGCCTCTGAGGACGGTCCCATCCCGGAGACGATGCAGCGGTACGAACTACGAGGAACTCCCTCTCTTGTATTGATCGATCGGCTGGGCCGGATGCGCCTTCACACGTTCGGCAGGCCTGAAGATATGACGGTGGGTGCGGGGATCGCCTCGCTGGTAGCGGAGCCAGTTCTCACGACCAGTTCGTCGTCCGAGAGCCACGCCGATGCCGATGACGAGCCCAATGAGGGAGGGTGCTCCGCAGAGGGCTGCAGCGTGTAGGCTCGCGCGGCTGGGTCTGAATCACGCGGTCAGTCGCAACTGCTGTCGGAACGGCCACCGAAGACGGTGGTCCAGTACACCCCGTACGTCCCGCCGCCTGTGGCGCGACCGATGCCCACCACGGAGAAGCTCGAATTCAACATATTCTCGTTGTGACCGGGCGAGTTGACCCACTGGTTGAAGGTGCCTTGAGCACCCGAGTTGCCAGCGGCGATGTTCTCGCCCCAACCGGTGACCTCGCAACTGGCGTAGCAAGCGTCGCATGCGCGGTGGATCGGTTTCGAGCCGTTGAGGCCGGTGTGGTCGAAGTAGTCTTGGTCGCGCATGTCTTCGCTGTGGCCTTGGGAGGCACGGCTGAGCGAGGTGCACGCCGGGACCGGACTACGACCGTTCGCAACCCGATGCTGGTTGAGAAGCACCAAGAAGTCTTGTTCTTCGGAGTCGAGTGGCGTCGTCGAAGGCCCCGCCCCACCGCACATCGACGAGTCCACGCAATCGTTGTCGTTGCTGCAGCTCGTGGGACAGCATCCGTCGTCGTTCCGGCACACGGCCACGTCTGTGTAGCTGCATGCCACGTTGCAGTTCGCGGCGCTTCCGGTGAACAGGTCTGTCGTGCATGCGTTGCTGTCGTCACACGACGCCGGGCAACTTCCGGGCGGGTCGCACGACTCTCCGGCTTCCGTTGTGCCGTTTCCGCAGCTCGGCGAGCAGTCGTTGTCGTCGATCGCACTGCAGGCCGCAGGGCAGCATCCGTCGTCATCTGCGCAGAGTTCAATCGCTGTCGCCTGGCATGCGACGTCACAGGTATCGGGGCTTCCTGAGAGCTGGTCGGAGGTGCACGCATTGCCGTCATCGCAGACGGCCGGACAGCTACCGGGCGGGTCGCACGACTCCCCGGACTCGACGACGCCGTTGCCGCACTCGGACGTCCCGGGGCCGCCAGTTCCGGCGGTTCCGCCAGTTCCGCCAGAACCCAAGCCGCCTCCACCGCCTGTGTTCGCGTTGCCGCCGGGCGCGGTTCGAATGTCGGATTCGGCTCCGATGTCACCCCCACAGCCTAGAGCCATGAACAAAATCGCCGCAAAGAGCGATGGCTGAAGACGCTCCATAACCCTTATAGCTTAGAACGAAGACTGCAGAGCTGCACCCCGTTGGTGTGGCAGGACACATCTGTGCGGGCCACCGGGCGCGCCAGACGCTATTCGGCTTCGCAGCGGGTGTTCTCGAGCGGGTAGCGGGCGCTGTCCCGCTGATCGATCAACACGCAGTCTTCGCCGTGTCTTACCAGGCGGAACTGAATCGGTGCTTCCATGATGCGCCCTTGGGCCGGGTGCCCCCGTAGGCTCCGTGGCGGATTTCGTTCGATGATCAGGACGCTGGTCTTGGTCAACGCATCGTCCGCGAGCGTCACCTGCGTGTGTAGGGCGGCATGGACGGCGTTCTGCAACGCGGCCCGACTGGCGGCATCGGTTTCGACGATTCGGGCGGGTTGCTCTTGCGCGGTGGGAACCGTCTTCTTGCGACAGCCATGGAGGCTCATCGACAGCGTTGCGGCCAGCACGAGCGTGCACATCGTCGTGTAGCTCACGGCAGCATGATCCTGTTCGTCTTCCAGGGTGACTTCGGCACGACGCCGTCCGCCGCGACGGGATGCGCGACGGACTTGCTTCCAATCGGCGCGTCGAGTGCGGGACAGGTTTGATCGTCTCGATAGGTCAAGGCGGCCGAAAGTCGCCGCTCGCTGGGGTCACCAAGCGCAGCGCTGAAGTCATCGGGCACGGAACAGCCTACAACGCTGACGCCCGCAGTCGTTGGCGTATTGGCGGGTGAGAATCCGTCTGGGTAGTCCCCGAAGCTTTTGTCGTTGACGCCTCGAAATTGAATCGTGAAATAGGTCGTTCCGCAGTTGTCCTGCGGAAAAAATCCGTACGGTTTTCCGCAGGTCGTCGTTCCGATTTGGATGACCTCGACATCGATGCCCCGAAGGCTGTTCATGAGCGCTTCGCTCGCCGAACACGTCGACTCGCTGGTGATCACGAACACCCGCGTCAGGTCCAATGCGGGCAATGGCTCGTTTGCCGGCGCATTGAACGGCGGACCGAGCGTCGTGTCGTAGAACGGCGTCGGCACCACTGCACGCCCCGACAATGGGTTGGTATTCGGGCTCTTGTCGTTGAACTGAACGAGCTCGAAGGTGCGATCCTCTGTCGCGGTTGGACCTGCGATCATGAACCCTAGCTCGCTGGCAATGGCCAGGAAACCGCCTCCGTTGTAGCGCATGTCGAGCACCAAATCGTCGATCCCATCGTCCTCGTTGAGTTGGTTCACCGCATTGACCAGCCCAAGCTCAGCCGTTGCGATGTGATCGTTGAACACCATGTATCCGACGCGCCCGGTCGGCGTCTCCAGGACCTGGACGTTCTTGACGGGCTCAGACTCGATGGCGGCCGAGGTCATGGTGATCAGGCGGCTCTCGCTGGCGCCAACATCTTGCACCATGAAGCTGTGCGTCGCCCCGAGGGTCGACGGAAAGAGACCAGCGTTCAACGCGTCGATTCCGGCATCGGTGTCAGTGTCGATATCGAATCCGTCCACCGAAAGAACCCTGGCACCGCGCGCGAGAGCGACAGATGGGCTCGTAGCCGGTGAGTTGGGTTCGGTGTACGCGACCAGGATGTCCCGAGGCGGCACGGCCGAGAGGATGATCCATTGGGCTCCGTAGCCTGCGGAGACGCCCGACTGAGAGAGGTTGAACCAGGATTCGGAGTCGACGGTGAAATGGAATCGGTCTTTGGCGAGGCCGGACGGCGTGAGGGCGTCGGTCTTCAAGCCGTTGAAGTACTGGATGGGGTCGCTGAAGAGGGCGGGGTTCCGGTCGGCGATCTCACTGTACCAAAGATAGGTCTCATCGCTGAAGGACCGAAGGAAGTTGTTCTCATCGAGAGCCGAGCCTTGGACGTCGGGGTAAGGCTCGTTCGTAGCAGGATTGGTACCGGGCCGCGGCGATTCGCAGCTCGCCCGAAAGCCCACAGCTGGTTGAAACACCCCCGCCACCCAGCCGGAGTTGCCCCTGTACGCGGGGGCCCGGTCGTCGCCACAGCCGGCGGTGAGGACCGCCAAGACGACAGCTAGTGCGAATTGGGGCGGCTTGATCATCGGCACCCCCAAGCTTCTCATGGAGTGCAGTATGACGAGGGACTGTGCATCTCGTCAAAGCGTACGGGGTGGAATCGCGCGCGCGAAGACGGGTTTGAGCGGATGGCCGTGCTGTGGCAGGAGCTTGATACGATGGAGCAGGAAGAGCTTACGATCCATGGCAAGCGCCTGAAGTATCGACTCGGTGGCAAAGGCCCGCTCGTGCTGCTGATTCACGGGATGGCGGGCAGCGCAACGACTTGGAAGCAGGTCATGCCTGCGCTGAGCGAGCGCTTCACCGTGTTGGCCCCGGACCTTTTGGGCCATGGTGAGTCCGATAAGACGAAGGGCGACTACTCCCTTGGCGCCATGGCTTCCACGCTACGCGATTTGATCGTGGCCTTGGGATACAAACGAGCCACGGTGGTTGGGCAGTCCTACGGGGGCGGCATCGCGATGCAATTTGCGTATCAGTACCCCGAGCGCTGTGAACGATTGGTGCTGGTCGATGCCGGCGGACTGGGTTCTGAAGTCAATCCCTTGCTGCGGATGCTCACACTCCCTGGCTCCGAAGCAATTCTGCTCGTGGCCTGCGCGCCGCCCGTCCGGCGGGTCGTCGAAACGATCGGGCGCGTCGTGCTCCGCAAGAAACTCGAGAACGCGGCCGTGATTCCCGAGCTCTGGCGGAGCTACGTTTCACTTGGGAACGTCGAAGGACGTCGCGCCTTCCTGCGCACGCTGCGCGCCGTCATTGACCCGCGTGGGCAATCGGTGAGCGCAGCCGACAAGCTCCACCTGACTGCCGGAATGCCGACGCTCATCATCTGGGGCGACGAAGATCGCGTCATCCCCGTCGAGCACGCCCATGCAGCGCACGCGGCAATCCCGGGGAGCTGGCTCGAAATCATTGAGGGGGTCGGACACTACGTCCATTGCGAGGCTCCCGATCGTTTCGTCGAGGCGCTCACGGAGTTCATCGAATCCACCAGGCCTGCTCGGATCAAGGTGTCACGGAAACGAAT
>CAYZDM010000152.1:0-6930 GCA_964476875.1 uncultured Sandaracinaceae bacterium
TCAGCCTGCAACGTCGTCGTTTCCATTCTCGAATACTCCAACTTATACGAACAGCGAACTCACCGAGTCGCTGTGGTGAATGCGTTTGATTGCCTCTCCTAGCAAACTTGACACCGAAAGCACGCGGAAGCGGCCCGTCGCTTCGGCCTCGGCCCTGAGAGGGATGGTATCGGTCACCAGGACCTCCTCGAGGGGGGAATCCACGATGCGCTCGAGCGCTGGCCCCGACAAGACCGGGTGCGTGGCGGCCGCCATGACCCGCTTGGCGCCCTGCTCTTGCAGCGCTCTAGCTGCGTTGGTCATGGTTCCGGCGGTGTCGATCATGTCGTCCAAAATCACACATTCACGCCCATCGACGTCGCCGATGATGTGCATCACCTCGCTGACGTTCTTCTGCTCGCGGCGTTTGTCGATGATGGCGAGGTCAGCCCCCAGCCGTTTGGCGTAGGCACGAGTGCGCTCCACCCCTCCCGCGTCGGGCGAGACGAGCACCGGCGGCAACGGGAACCGCGGCCTCAAATGCTCCAAGAACACGGGCATGGCGTACAGATGGTCGAACGGTTTATTGAAAAAGCCCTGGATCTGGCCCGCGTGCAAGTCCATCGACACGACGCGGTCGACGCCGGAGGCGGTCAGCAGGTCGGCCACCAACTTGGCGGTGATCGGGGTTCGAGGCGCGGCTTTACGGTCCTGTCGTGCGTATCCGTAATAAGGGACGACTGCCGTGATCGAACCGGCGGATGCGCGCTTCAGGGCATCGATCATGACCAGGAGCTCCATCAAGTTGTCGTTGACCGGCGCACAGGTGGACTGGATGACGTAAACATCGACACCACGGACGTTTTCCTTGATCTCCGCGAAGACCTCACCGTCCGAGAACCGCGTCACGCGTGCGCGGCCTACCGGCAATTCCAGATACTCGGCGATCTTCTCGGCGAGAGCCGGATGGGAGTTGCCCGAGAAAACGCAGGTCGACTTGAACATCAGTGGTTCCCCTCAACTGAACCAAACACTGCCACCCGGTGGGAAGGCGACCGTGGGTAGCAAAGCGTTAGTCGAGTGTCAACCGCGAGCCGTTTCGGAAAGTGCTGGACAAAAATCATCGTGTAGTTTCCGCCCAATGCGCGGTTGAGGTTCGTGACTGGGGAGTGTACACCCATCGCTCCCGCACTCGGAGGAATGATGACGTCAAGCGTGACATTGTTGACGGAACGCGAGCATGTTGTGCAGCAATGGCGACAGGCGCTCACGAAGCACAACATCGAATCGAAGGTTGTCGCGCCGAGCGCGCTTGCGGACGCAGTCGATGGTCAGGTGGCGGTCATCGTCGATGTAGATGACGCGCGACTCGACGCAGATGAGCTCCTTTCGACGATCGCGTTCGTGCGTGCGTCGGGCTCTCTGCCGATCGCACATGTCGACCGCGACCGCGATGCACTCGAGGACATCATCACGGAGCTTTGCCACGGCCTAGTGACGAGTGGAGACCGGGACGTCGCACAGGTAGCAGCGGCGCTCACTCGGCGTGCGGATCAGCAACGTCATCGTCGCTTCGAGTTCGTCACGGTGTCTCCGTGTGGCGACGAGCTCCTGGCCGTACTGGGCAATGGCGACTCCTCCCTTCATCGACGCCCCATCGACGCATCGGATGACGGGTCCGACATCGAGAGCATCACGATCGATCCGAGCGCGACCAAAGCTACGCTACTTCTAAAGAGCGGCGTTGTCTGTCAGCTCACCGCGTCATCGGTCTACGGCGCACCGGGAATGACGAACGGGCAGGAAGACATCGCCATTGACGGTGAGAAGCTCGGCGCACGACTTCGTGAGCTGCGTCTGGCAGCTGGTCTCACGCAAGCAGAACTGGCGCGTCGAACGGGTATCCATCGCCCGAACATCGCGCGCGTCGAAGCGGGCCGACACACGCCGTCACTCGAGACACTGGCGCGCATCGCGAACGCCATCGGGGTGTCGACGACACACGTCCTGGTCTCTCGCGAGCCATGAGCGGCGACGCACCCGTCAAACCAATCAATCCAATCAAAGACGCTTCGACCGTGATCGTCCTGCGTGACGTGGACGACGGCATAGAGACGTTCCTCCTCTGCAGGCACCAGCAGAGCGGTTTCATGGGCGGCGCCCACGTCTTCCCTGGAGGAAAGGTCGACCGGGACGACCACGATCCGAGCTGGCAAGCTAGAGTCGACCTGCCGACCGAAGATATCGCTGCGCGATTCGGCGAGAGCGACACCGCGGTGGGTTTAGGACTATTGGTCGCGGCCGTGCGCGAAACGTTCGAGGAGGCCGGCGTGCTGCTGGCCAACATCACGACCGGCGTCGACTTGTCTGCTGCGCGTCGGCGGCTGCACGATGGGACGTCGTTCTCGGAGATCGCCAACGACATCGACATGCAGATCGATTCGTTCGCGCTAACACCGTACGCACGCTGGATCACACCGAAGATGGAGAGCCGGCGCTTCGATACTCGCTTCTACATCGCCCTTCTTCCGAAAGGTCAGCACGGGTCTCACGACGGAACCGAAACGACGTCAGCAACCTGGCTGCGGCCCTCCAACGCGATCGACGACATGTTCGCGGGCCGAATCAAACTCGCGCCACCAACCGTGCGGACTCTGGATTGGTTGGCCCAGTTCAACGATACGAAGTCGGTCGTAGCGGATGCGTGCTCGCGAAAGCCACCACTGGTCCGACCGCGGCTCGTGACGGGCGAAGGTGGTTGGTTCCTCGCGTTGCCGGGGGACCCAGAGCACCCCGAAGACGAGGCGGTTCTCCCCGGGTCGACCCGCATGATCTTCGACAACGGGGCGTGGCGCGACGCCCCCTAGCCTGTTCGCTAGGCTACAGATTTTCCAGATTTTCGGCCTATTCCTTGTGCTCGACGGAGCCGAGCCGCTACCCAAGAGAGATGGCGACTGACGCGCAGAAGTCCGAGGGACTCTTCACCGCATCCCAGATCGCGCGGTTCTGCCAGGTCGATCTGAAGACCATTCACAACTGGGCGGATCGCGGGCAGATCTCGCACTTTCGAACTCCGGGGCGCCATCTGCGTTTTCGCCGCCCGCACGTCCTAGATTTTCTGCGTAAGTACGGCTATCCGATTCCCAAGGAACTCGAAGCCGAACGTCCGCGCGTTGCGCTGTTCGTCAACGGCCTGGCCTCCAAGGACAAACTCCTCGCCTCACTGCGAACCACGTTCGAGGTGGTGGACTACCCCGACCCACTGACGGGATTGCTGCAGATCGGCGAACATCCGCCTGATGCAGTCGTGCTCGGCGTCCAGGTCGGCCACCTCTCTGGTGCCGAGATCATCGACGCCCTCAAACGCGGAGAGAGTACGCAATACGTCCGGGCCATCCTGTTGGCCGGAAGCGAAACGGACAAGCAGGCGGCGCTCGACGCTGGCGCGTCGGCACATGTGAGCCCATCGGATCTAACGGGCCTCAGGGATACGCTCGAAGCCTTGATGGGCATCCGGCACTAGCCACAAGCATCCGATCGCCTGTGGCCCGGCCGGACAACTCGCTTCCGCCACGCAAGGGGGGGGAGTGTGGCTTGACACCGATAGCGTCCATGCGTACTTCGCCGGCTCAAGGTTCCGCTGAAACGCACTTGGCTTGTCGTCGTCTTGGCAGTTCCATTCGTGGGCTGCAGCGGGTCCAACGACAACAGTTCCGGCGGTGCCGGAGGCACGGCCGGCATCGGTGGCACGGCCGGATCTGGCGGGACCGGTGGCGCGGGCGAGATCAGCTACCCGCTGCTCGACTGCGATTCTCTCGTGCCTGAGTTCTGCGGCTATCCCTTCCCTTCGAATGTCTATACGCAGCCCGACGGCAGCACGGTGACAGGCCGAAGGGTGTCGTTCGGTGAACAGTTCATGATGGGCAACGCCGCGACACCCTGGGACAAGAGCGATGGCTTCTCCGCGGGGTCGCCGATCTTGGCGTATCTTCCCGGCGCTACCGGCGATGAATTCGGTGGTACGCTTGCGGGACGACGCACGGTACATCGTTGCGATTCGGCGACTCGAGACCGAAGAAGACACCCAGGCGCTCTGCCATCCGTGAGCCAATTCGTCGCCTTTACGGGCGGCTGAACCTGGCGTAACTCCCGCCCATGTCCCTAGACGCCCTCAAGTACGACGCCCAGGGCCTCGTCGCGGTCATCGCCCAGGACGCGGAAACCGGCGAGGTGCGCATGATGGCATACGCGAACGAGGCAGCGATCTCGCACACGCTAAGCACGGGCGTTGCCCACTTTTACAGCCGGTCACGTCAGGCGCTCTGGCGGAAGGGCGAGAGCAGCGGGAACACATTGGGCGTGCGGAGTGTATGGGTCGACTGCGACGGCGATACCTTGATCTACCTCGTGGACCCTGCGGGCCCGTCCTGCCACACGGGCGCGCAGACCTGTTTCTTTCGTCGCTTGGACGCCGACGGCAAAGTGGTCGAGGCGGACACCGACACCGCCGCCCCCACCCTGCTGCAGCTCGAGCGCACGCTACAGCGGCGCAAGAACTCGGACGCGGAGAAGAGCTACACCAAGTCGCTCCTGGATGCGGGTCCTGCGAAGGTGGACGCCAAGCTCCGTGAGGAAGCAGCCGAGCTTGGCCAAGCATTGATCGCCGAATCCGACGAGCGCGTCGCGTCCGAATCGGGAGACGTGCTCTACCACCTCCTGGTGGGCTTGGTCCTTCGGGAGGTCCCACTCCGAGCCCTCTTCACCGAGCTATCGAGCCGCTTCACCCAATCCGGCCACCAAGAAAAAGCCTCGCGCTAAAGGGAACTGTCCCCTTTTAGTTGAGGATGGCTTCTAGGTCGCGTTCGATGGTTTCTTCTCGGACGCGGCGGGCTAGGGCTAGCTCGGTGATGAGGAGTTTGCGGGCCTGCTCCATGAGCTTCTTTTCGCCGTAGCTGAGTTCGCCCTTGTCGGCGCGGACTTTGGACAAGTCGCGCAAGACCTTGGCGACCTTGATCGGTGAGCCGCTCTTGAGCATTTCGGTGTACTCGCGGTAGCGTCGGTTCCAGGGCTGCGACGTCACCGCCATCTCGTCCTTCTTGAGCTCGGCAAGGACTGTTTTGGCTGCGCTTCGCGACATCACTTGCCGCAGACCGACGCGATCGACTGCGTTCAGTGCGACACGGATGGTGCCCGACTTCCCGTTCACGAGCTTGAGGATATAGAAGTCGATTTTGTCAGAACCGATCAGCCGCTCTTCGATTTGCGTGATCTCTCCAACGCCGTGCGCGGGATGTACCGCTTTGTCGCCTACGCTAAAGCTCATGAGACCGGTCTCCTTCAGGTCAAGAACGACGAAAACCCGCGCCGGGAGCGCGGGCAAAAAGCCATCCGTCGTTGAGTGTGCAAACAACTACATGCACGTGATCTGTATAGCAAAACCAGGCCCGAAAGTCAATGGTTACTTTTAGGCAAACCCGTGTGATTACAAAGGCTTGGAGGCTTTTTGCTGTCTGTGCTCGGAGCTGGAGAGATAGGACCCGTAAAGGGAGAGGAAGAGAGGTTCAGTTCGGCCGAGGTCGCTTGCTCGCGGCGGCCTTGGTGGCCGAAACGGCGGGGGCCTTCTGTTCTCGTTTGGCCTCGACTGCTGGCTTCGCAGGCTTGTCCTCTTCGATCAACCCGTGCTTCTGAAGCAGTTTGCGTTCAACCGCTGCGAGAATCTCCGGGTGCTCTTCGAGGAAGGTGCGCGCGTTGTCGCGACCCTGGCCGACGCGCTCTTCACCATAGCTGTACCACGCACCGGACTTGTTGATGATGTCGGCTTCGACGCCGAGGTCGAGCACATCGCCAGTACGACTGATGCCCGTACCGAAGAGGATATCGAACTCGCAAAGACGGAACGGCGGAGCGAGCTTGTTTTTGACGACTTTGACGCGACACCGATTGCCGACCGCTGCGTCACCGACTTTGATCGTACCGATACGACGGATGTCGAGGCGCTGCGACGCGTAGAACTTGAGCGCGTTGCCGCCGCTCGTCGTTTCGGGGCTTCCGAACATGACGCCGATCTTCATTCGGATCTGGTTGATGAAGAACAGAGTGGTCGCGCTCTTATGCATGGTTCCGGTGAGCTTTCTAAGCGCTTGGCTCATCAACCGGGCCTGCAAGCCGACGTGGGTGTCACCCATCTCGCCTTCGATTTCGGCGCGAGGCACCAGGGCCGCCACCGAGTCGATCACAATCATGTCGACGGCGCCGGAACGAACCAGAGTGTCGGCGATCTCGAGGGCCTGTTCACCATGGTCGGGCTGGCTGACGAGAAGCTCGTCGACGTTGACGCCGAGCTTGCGGGCGTAGCTCGGGTCCAGGGCATGCTCTGCGTCGATGAAAGCCGCGATACCGCCCTTTTTCTGACATTCGGCGATCGCGTGGAGGGTCAATGTCGTCTTACCGCTCGATTCCGGGCCATAGATCTCGACGATGCGGCCCCTCGGATACCCTCCCACGCCGAGTGCGAGGTCGAGGGAAATCGCTCCGCTCGAGATCACCGGAATGTCGACCCTGGAGGCGGCGTCGCCCAGCCGCATGATTGCGCCTTTTCCGTAGGCTTTCTCGATAGTTCCGAGGGCTAGGTTGAGGGCTTTATCGCGGTTCGAGTCGGACATGGCGCGGATTCCTTTGAGTTGAAGTACCTGAACACCCGTCTAGTCGGCTTCACAATTGGAGTCAAGTTCTTGATGGGGGAAAGCGCCCTGTGCGGCCCCCCAACCTGCATAGGACGGTACCCTACCCCGACCAGCCCCGTGCAGCGAGAGCAGACCGACTCGTGGCGTGCGATAGCCGCAGCATGCGGGCTCCACCCGACGCTCCCGAGGCACCGGATCTAGCGCGTCAGAGCGCGGTCTTCGTATGGACGGATCGGACCCTATTCATTGGCGACCGCTCGGAGACCTC
>CAYZDM010000153.1:0-6927 GCA_964476875.1 uncultured Sandaracinaceae bacterium
AACCTTCGCGGCTCGGCGGTCCCAAGTGAGCCCTGCTGCCTGTTCTCGACCCGCATGTCCTAGTCGCTCGAGCCGGTCCGTGTCGCTCAGTGGGACCCTCAGTTGACGCTCGGCCTCCGACGTGTCGCCCGCTGAAACCAGCCACGCATTGCGGTCGTGCTCGAGAATTTCTGCTGTGTCAGGAGTGGCCCCCGCAAAGATCGCTCGCCCGGCTGCGAGGTACAGGAAGAGCTTGAGCGGCAAGACGGTATTGCCCGATTGCTGAAGCGGGGCGGACGAGGGCGGAATCGCAAGAACGTCGGACGCATAAAGATAGGGCGAGATCGATGAAGCGGTTTGCCAAGGTACCACCCGTACGTTGTCCTTGGCTTCCGCCTCGATTTCGATCGGCCCGCGCCCGGTCGACCCTACCAGGACGAACATCACTTCTGGCATCCGACCCGCCAGGTCCAGAAGCACGTCGAGCCCCTTCCTCTCGTTCATGCGGCCCGTGTAAGTAACGATTGGCATATCCTGAGGGAAGTCGAGAAGCGCACGTGCGTCTTGCTTCGAGAGCGCGGGGTCCATTCTGCTCGGATCGAAACCGCTGTGGATGACCCGAAGCTTTGCCTCAGGAACCCCGAGCCTCCGATACGACTGATAGGCGTAGGCCGAGTGTACGGACAAGCCCAAGAACCTCGGGTGGGTCATGAAGCGCCGGAATATCGGCTGAAGTGGAGGGAACTGATCTCCCCACGGGCGGTAGTGATCCATGAGCACCCGCTGGCCGCACTGCAACGCGCGCATCACGACGATCGGGTTTCGTGCGTTGATGTAGTCCGCATCGGCGAATGCGGGGTGCTCGGGGAAGTGCATCGCGTGGTAGACGTGCTGGAGCGCGATGTTCTTGGTAAAGCTCGGCACGGGCGTGATTCGCAACGGCGCATCAATCCTGTAGTAGTCGAGCACCTCGCGTTCGAACCCCGGGCCGAGATTAGGTGGCGCGGGAACCGAGACGATCGCGTCGTGTCCGCGCCGGACGAGCGCCGCAGCCGTGTTGAAGATAGACTCTGCGTCTGCCTCTGTCGTTGGCAGAAGGTTCTCGTAGCTAAACAGGACGCGCCGCGGCACGCCGGTGCGCTCGCTCACGGACTCTCCTCTCGTCGGCGGAGCATGATCAGGACCGCCGGCATCGTCAGCACTGCGGCCATCAAACAGGTGACCTCGCTGATCGCCATGGCGAAACCAAATGAGTTCATCGCTTTGTTTGCGCTCACAAATAGCGACGTGTACCCCACAATCGTCGTAAGCGAGCACAGGACGACGGCGCCACCAGAAAGGCGTACGGCCGATAGAATCGGTTCTCTGTTCCCGGCTTGCTCCTCGAGACGGTAACGCCTCAGCACGTTGATCGAATAGTCGACGCCGTTGCCAAAGGTGATCGGGAAAGCGACGAAGTTCAGGAAGTTCAGCTTCATGCCGAGGCCAGCCATGGCGCCGGCCATCCAGAGGATGCCCAGGAGCAACGCCATGATCGAAAGCAGGCTGTCACGACGACGGCGAAACGAGACCAGCACTAGCACTACGGTCGCGAAGAAGGCCGCGCCGATCGCCTTGGGCATGTCGCTGTACACGGCGCTGATCATGTCGGCAAAAACCGGTGCGCGACCAGCGAGGGGAGGCCGAGTCCCATCGGACATGCGAAGTGTCCTGAGCCCCTCGGCCCACCGAACCAGGTAGCGCCCGTCCCAAATCGAAGCCTCCTCGGCCTCCGCGACCACCATGATTCGCCCGCGCGTGCCGTCCTTTTCTGCAAAACGGCGCGCCACTTCATCCGGAAGGTCGCCGAGGCTGGGTATGTCGATCGTCTCCGGCGGAATGTTGTCGTCGATCTTTCGCAAGGTGTCTTCATCTTCGACGTGCTCACGGATATCGATAGAGAGCTCGCGAATCTCGCCTAGCAGCAGCAGCTTCTCGGGGGCGTCCTGTGGCAAGAAGTCGTGCAACGAATGGTGTCCTGCATGGATTGATGCCGGCATCGCATCGAGTTGCCCTTCGATCAGCGGAACGTCGTCCAAGCTGTCGAGCAATACGGCAATCCCCCGCCCTTGCTCGTGAGAGGCCAGGATGTCGTTCACGCGCCCCTGCACGCTGCGCGCCTCAGAGTTGCTCTCCTCGCGAACGGAGCGAAGCCTACTGAAATCGTATTCGAAGGGATCTTGGATGACCGCGTAGGTGACCAACACGACCGAGACAACCGAGAGCACCACGGACACCGCTACGACGCCTCGCGGCGCCCGTTTGTCAACGGCAGCGAACACGTCGGCATAGTGTCCCCCTCGCCCCTTTCTTTCTTTTCCGACAGGAAACGGACGAAAGCGTTCGTAGGCGGCCACTGCGGCTGGCAACACGGTGATTGCCGACACCCAGCAAAGGACCATGCCGACTCCCCCAATGATCCCGAAGTCACGAAAGCCGCGGAAGTCGGTGATCATGAGCGAGCCGTAAGCCAGGGCTGCGGCACCTGAGGCGATCATCGTGGCGAGCCAAGTGTTCTGGTGCGCTGTGAGGACGGCATCATGCACTTCGGAGCCCCGCCGTCGCTCCTCGAAATAGCGTGAAAGCCAGATGATATTGGGGTTCACACCGTTTCCGATGATGATGCTTCCCAAGAACGCTGTGGACGCATTGAGCGAATCGACGGTGATGTCCGCAACCGCGAAGCTCACCAGAACCGGCGGCACGAGCCCAGCGCCTAACAAGACGATAGCCCGTGGACGCCCGAAGAAGAGAACGACGAGCAGCAGGACGATTGTCACCGTGAGCGTCGTTGCCAAGAGGAGCTCGCGTGCAATCGCCTGCTGTTCCTCCTCGGCCATGATGACATCGCCAGACAGCGTTAGTTTGAGATCTGGTGCGTACGAGGTTGGGTTCAGCCGCTCGATCTCGGCCTGGACAAGGTCGATGATGCGCCCAGCGGTATTGGGATCGCTCCCAACTTCGGAGCGAATGAACATCGCGATCAGATCACCGTCCTCGTGCTGGTAATAGCCGTCGGGGAACTTCTCGGATCTCTCCTCTCCGCCGTCACTTTCGGTCTCGATCTCGTCCAAGATGTCGTCGAGGCTTTCCCGTTCGTCATCCTCTAGGAGGTCGACCCATAGCGGGTTGTTCTTGAGCCGTTCTCTATCGTGGCGGTCTTCGAGGGCGTCCCGCAGCCGCTCCAAGAGGTCGAGCGAAGCGTAAAGGTGCTTGTGCTCCCGGACGAAGTCTTCGTAGGCGCCGACGTTCCAATCGACGACACCGATTTCATCGGGGGGAAGCTCCTCGAGCCGCGCCACGAGGTCCCCGACGAAGCGCCGCATCGCGTCCACGTCTTTCGAGGGTGACTGCACCGCGATCGTGAGCGCCGACAGGCCCCGAACGCGATCGCGAACCTTGTCGAGGTCCTGGACGCTCGGGTAGCTCTCTGGAAGCAGAGCAATGAAGCGGCTGTCGAGACCGAGATTGCGGATGAAAGGCAAAGAGGCGGCAGAGATCACCGCTGCGAGGAGCAGTATCACGAAAGGCCGTCGGGTCTGCAGGTCGGCCAGCTTCTCGAGTAGTTTGCTCACCTTGACGTGTTACCGGCGTGCAGCGGACGGATAATCGGTCAGTCGTAGTATTCGCGACCCAGGTGGGTGATCAGCTCTTCCCCCTGCATCCAGCGCAAAGTGTTCTTGAGCTTGCCGAGCTGCACAAAGAGGTTGTTCTCCGGATATAGACCTTCCGGCGTGATCGGGCTCTTGTAGTAGAACGAGAGCCACTCCTGAATCCCGCTAAGCCCTGAGCGGTGCGCGAGGTCCATGAAGAGCGCCAGGTCTAGAACTAACGGCGCAGCGAGAATCGAGTCACGACAGAGGAAGTCGATCTTGAGCTGCATGGGGTAGCCGAGCCAACCGAAGATATCGATGTTGTCCCAGCCCTCTTTCTGGTCTCCACGCGGCGGGTAATAGTTGATGCGCACCTGGTGGTACATGTCCCCGTAGAGTTCCGGGTGCAGCTCCGGCTGCAGGATGGTCTCGAGAACACCGAGCTTGCTCACTTCCTTCGACTTGAAGCTCTCCGGGTCGTCGAGGACTTCGCCGTCGCGGTTGCCCAGGATGTTGGTGGAAAACCAGCCCCGAATGCCGAGCGCCCGCGACTGAAGGCCAGGCGCAAGAATGGTCTTCATGAGGGTCTGTCCCGTCTTGAAGTCCTTGCCAGAGACCGGCGTGTGCATTTCGCGAGCAAGCTCCAACATGGCAGGGACATCGCCAGCAGTGAGATGTGGCGCCCCATTCGCATAGCTGACCTCCTCGCGCAGGCAGGCGTATGCGTAGACCTGGGATGGGCTGATCGCCGGATCGGAACGACGCAAGCCCTCCTCGAACTGACTCAAGGACTGATGAACTTCCGTCGGCTCTCGATAAACTTCCGTCGAGCCGCACCAAACGGCGACGCAGCGATCAAGACCGTTTTCTTTCTTGAACCGCCTGATGTCCTCGCGAACCGCCTCGGCGAGCTCCATCTTGTCTTGGCTGGGCTTGACGTTCTCGCCACGGAGGCGCTTGACGAACTCGGGGAAAAACACCGATTCCATCGGCTTGATCGCCGAAAGCTCATCCTTGACGGCATTGAGGTGCTCGGTCGAAAGAACGTCGGCGGTGACCGCCGCCTCATACGCATTGTCGTGGAAGAGGTCCCATCCTCCGAAGACCAAGTCGTTCATGTCCGCCAGCGGCACGAAGTCCCGAATCAAAGGCGAGCGTTGGTCGGTTCGTTTTCCGAGTCGGAGCGTGCCCATCTGCGTCAACGAGCCAATGGGCCGGCCTAGCCCCTTCCGCACCAAAAGAGAGCCCGCTATGAAAGTCGTGCCTACCGCGCCCATTCCAGGCAAGAGCACACCGAGCTTGCCTGTGGCGGGTCTGGTTTTTGGCTCTGTCATTTCTATCCTTCCTCACCGCCTCCATAACACGATCGTGACGAATGCGGCCCTCCTCTTATTAGGCTCATCGTTTCACGGCCTGCTTGTTCGGCGCTCCATCCAAGTCCTCACCCAACTCGGCAATCAGACGCTCTGACTCAGCATGGGTCTCTGGGGTGTCGACGTCGATCCAGATTGCGTCGCCGATATCGGCTGCCTTCATTCGACCTTCCGCGGCCAGAGCAGCGACCCCCTGCGAGAGCGAGCAGCCCTCGGGGCCGTTGACGGCATCCAGCGCCTCGATGAGGGCAGGCGTGATCAAGAAAACCCCCGTGTCCAGCGCGTTGTAGTCGTCGAGCTCTTTGCCGATTCGCTCGATGTGACCGTCCCGCACTTGGACTTTCGTCGCGTCCTCCAAGTCGAAGCAGGCGTCGATCCGATAATCGACACCGAGTACAGACTCTCGCTCCGCTACCGGGCACGAGGTCACCGACTTCAGCAGCCTCGGCGACCACAAATGATCGCTCATCAAGAGCAACGTCGGCCCTCTGACGAAGTCGCGCGCCTTCAACACCGAGGTGCCGTTGGGCTTTTCGTACTCGTCGTTGGGAAAGAACGAAAGGTTCGCCCGGTGCTCATAGCCCGAGAGGCCGCTCCTCAGGTCTTCAGCGAGGTGCCCGACGACAATGCCGATCTCACGGACTCCCCCTTTCTCGAGGGCCCTGATGATGCGAACGATGAGAGGCACGCCTGCGACCTCGCGCAGCGGCTTGGGCACGGGGCGACCATCGGCGAGACGGGTGCCGAGCCCGGCGGCAAGGATGACCGCACGCTCTCGTGTGGGTGTTGTCATCATGAGTGCAAATGACCCATTGGGCGGTTAGACACGACGCCGGCAATCCCCACAGTGTGAACCTTATTCACGGTGGTGTTGCAAAACTATCACAAAGTGAGGGGCCGTGCGGGGCCGCTCAACTCGATCGTGCCCGCCGCCGCAAGCTCTTCGATGGTTCTGGACGTCGCATGGCGTTGCCAGATGAGCGCGACCAGAAAGATGCCGTTCATCAGGAAGACCCGGATGAAAAGGTAGACGTCCAGGCGGTTGAGCATGGCGCATATCGCCATTAGGTAGCTGTGCGGGGCGAGTGACACAAGCGCCCAAAGCCGCATGGGCCAAACGTTGTTTCGCTTATAGATTTCCGCGGTTCGGTCATCGCTGCGGAGCAACTGGCTCAGGCGCCAAGCGTCGGGGGTGAGCCAACTGACGATGGCCTTCTGCCGCATCAGGTGGGGCACGAGGATGTACTTCATCGCCATCCGCACGGTGGGCCCTTCGTTGCCCGCTGCTTCGACGGTTTCCTCAATCTCGTCGGCATCGTGGCCTTCGCCGCCCTGGCCCGGCCGGGTCCCACGCAGATACGACTCCTTGTAGAAATCATAGACGGCTAGGTGCATCACCGTGAGTCCCAGAGCGGGCACCATCAGGATCAAATGGTAAGGATTATGGTAGGTTACCCAGATATGGTAGAAGGCTGGGAAGACGGTGAAGACGGCGACGAGGGTATCCGCCGACCCGTCCAGCGCGCGCCCGAACTCCGACTGTAGGTTCTTGGCGCGGGCCAGAATGCCATCCGCGCCGTCCAAAATCGCGGCGGCCCACAGGCAAACGCCTCCGACGAACATGGCGGTGGGCGTACCCCAAATGAACGCGCAACCCGCGACAAAACCTATCACAACGGTCGACAGCGTGATCATGTTCGGGGTGATGCGCGTCCTGAAGATCGACCATACGAACAAATAAGCGAGAGTTCGGTGCACGTATCGGTTCACCGGATCTTCCACGTCGTTCGATTTCACGATGCTGCTAAGCGGTGGTAACGGTGCCATCTGGGGGCGCATACGTGCGAGGGTTGCAATAATTACGCCATTTCTGCAAGATTGAGCACAGATCGATACAAAAGGAGCCCAGCGGCATACACCCTGCTAGGGAATCAGCCCATGCT
>CAYZDM010000154.1:0-6902 GCA_964476875.1 uncultured Sandaracinaceae bacterium
CGTGTCGTCCGCAAGCCCCAAGGCGCTGAGGCGCTCGAGGAATGCGCCGAAGAAATGATCATGCTGCGTGATCTCACCGTCGTGAAGCGCTTTCAGGTGCCGCTTGTCGCTGGCGTCGAACACCACTTCCGGCGGATTGCGCTTGGCCTTCTCGAGTAGGTCGCCCGTCATCCGCGGCCGGACCTGCCCCGTGTACTCGCTCGGGTCGTACATCTGCAGGTACTTGACTGGCGGGTCGTACGGGACATGCGGGTCAATCGTCTGAATGTACGCGAAGAAGCGGCCATCCTTGTGCGCTTCGATCCAGTTCCCAGCTTCGTCGAACACGTCCTTGGCTTCGGTGCTCTTTGCTTCGCGAATATAGTTCGTGTAGTGGTCCCAACCTTGATCGAAGCCGAACCGGTCCGAGACGTACCCGTTCGCGATGAAGCCTCCCGTCTTGAACCCCTGGTCCTTCAGGTGCTCGCTCAGGAGTACCGCCGAGCCTGGGAGAGCCGCTTCTCCGGTCTTCTGTTGATGGGTCTGCGGATGAAGGCCAGTCAGAATCGAAGCCACGGATGGCTTGGTCCAGTTTTCCGGCGCCTGGGCGAGCTCAAAAATGACCCCGTCGGAAGCGAACTGATCGATCGCGGGCGTCTTGACGCGGCTTTGCGGATTGAAAGCGCGCAGCTTGTCCGCGCGAAGCGTGTCGATCACGATGACAACGACGTTCTTGGCAGGTTCGAGGTTTCGCTCTGTGGGCGCGGGCACGAAGATTCTCGGTGCGTTCCAAGCCAAGCGTCCGGCTCCTTCGCCTCGCGCATGAAGATCGATGCGGACGGTCTCGCCGGCGAACCGGCTCAAATCGACTTTGTGATCCGCCCAGGCGCCCGACGCGTTCCCCGACAGCACCTCGGTGATGGGTCGTCCGTCGGCAGTCACTTCAATTGCGAACGGCGCATCACCCTCGCCTTCGACACCCACACCGAAGCCCAGCGACCCATTGGCTGGCACCATCACGTGATACCGAAGCGTGGAGTCGCGCGACAAGGCGATCGCTTCTCGCTCCTCGTCTCCGAGACGGACCTTCGCAACCAGACTCCCGTAGGCTGGCGCCCGCGCGGTCTTCGAGGCCTCGGACTGTTTCCGAATCCAAATGGAGTCGATTTCGACTGAAACATCTTGGCCGTCGATCGGGACGGTGCCTCCGAACGTCAGTAGCAGGTAGTTCTCACCGGCCTGCACCCGCTCCTTGGGTAGCTCGATGTCGTAGTCGGCAAACCCCTGGTCCGTGCCGAGGTGCAGCGACTTGAGTTGCTGGTTGTTGATGTAGGGCGTCAGGGCCCGGGTGCCGTGACGCCGGAGCCGAACTCGTGCGACGAGCGCCTCCTTCGCGTCGGCCTCGAAGTACACTCTTCCCCTCATCCCGACCCTGGCGTACGTGGTGTCGCCGTCGACTCCCTCGCCGACCCAACCGCTTCGCCAATCTCCCACGGTGTACTTCGCTTGCGCGGGCGTTCCGAAGTCCAGATACCAGCCACCGTCGTTAACCTCGGCGAGGTGACGGATCTCAGTAAGATCGGCGTGCGCCTCGAGTCCCGCAAAGAGGTCCGGCGCTGAGCCGCCGCGACTACATCCCGCCAAGATGGTAAGGGCGATGATCAGGTGTGAAACGAATCGCATCGGCGGCCTTCCTCCAGTGCTCCGGCGGCCGTTTTCGTGCGACTTTTCGACCCCCAGCAACCTTGATGCGGTTAGCACGCGATTTTAGAGAGCGTCAACAAAAGCACCCCCTTGGGCGATGTGATCGACCGCGCGCGTGGTGCCTGATTTCACGTAGTAGAATCGGTCGGCAGACTTCGTTTCCTCGCGATAGCGGACGGCGTGAATCCCCTCTTCCAACACGAGTGTCGTTGGAAGCGCTCCGCGGTCGACGCCATCGACCACGACGCGCACTTCGCCTGGACCGGTGAGTTCGAGAACACCCTCGTCGGGGCTGACACTCAAGGAGGGGTCCACCGCGTCACGAAGGCTTCCCGATAGCGCCGACAGGCGTGGGCGGTTCGCCGGGTCCTGGGGGGTGACCGCTTGCGCCTCGACCTCGCTCAGCTCCGGCTCCTGTTGGGGCGCAGGGGCCTCCTTCGCCACTGGCGACTCGGGGGGCGGGCTTGCCGGGTCGACCTGACCCCACAGAAGGAACCCGACGGTCGCGCCGAGCAGCGTCACAAAGGCCAAGCCCAATAAGCGTGATGTTCTCTGTATTTCTGCCCCGAACCCAGAGCGACTCTCACCGTCCGATGTTCCGGCGGTCACATTCAGCCGCCAGATCGGATGCGCCCAGCTTGGTCCTCGATTCGTAGGTTCCCGGTGCATGGCAACCCCCAGATTCGCACGCACGTTCTCCCTCTCGACCGGCTCCGCCATCGGACTCGAGTCTTGCTCGATCGCGGCCACGATCAACTCGCGGTCAGGCCCCATCGAGACCTCGACGTGGCCCTCGGGGGATGCTCCCTCAGGAACTTCGATGTCTTGGATCGCGCCTTGACGCGCCAGCGTCACCAGAATCGCATCGACCAAGCCTCGGGACCCTGCCCCCGACTCCCACAGCGCATTGGGCGGCTCACCAGCAACCAGGCGCCCAATCAACCGCTGAACGGCGACGGGAGAGTGACGGAGGTATGTGGCCAACGCTTCGTCATCGAGCCTGACGCGGCACTCCGAGTGCGTGGCGATCCTCGCCAGTAGCACCCCCAACCTCTGGGTCGCATCCGCAAACGCCGCATCGAGGGATGGACGCTCGTCACGACGTCCTGTTGAGGCGTTCTGCGCGACCACGAATCGACCGGAACTCATCCCCACCAACGGGGGAAACGCCGCCGCCCCGCTAGTGACCGAGCCGTCGATCGCAGTTCGCGTCGCAGCAACGATGCGCCCCTCGCAAAACTCGAGGTCGAAGAGGCTCCAGGGATCTTGAAGAACCATCGTCGCATTCGGCCGAAGTCGTCGAACTGCCCGCAGCAGCACCGACACACCGAGCTCTTCGAGGTCACCGGTGGCCTCCAGATCACTCTTCAACCACTCCTCGAGTCGCACGATCGGCACGAGGCCGCGAGCGACCCGTTCGAGGATCTCCTGCCCGGACGGGTCCCCAGACAACAGGACCACAGGAATTCCATCGAGCGCCGGCTCGCGCCGAAGGGCAGCACACAGGCCCAGTCCGTCGAGACGCGGCATCTCCATCGCCGACAGGACCAAGTCGGGAATATCTCCACGCGCGAGATCGACCGCGTGCACCCCGTCCCGAGCCTCGATCACTCGAGCCCCCGCCTCGCGAAGAACCCCAACGTAGGACCAACGAACCTCGGATTGGGCATGCGCGACCAACACGCGTCGCCCACGCAGGCTCACCTGCGATGGCGGCGCGTCGTCATTCTCCTCGATCACGCGATGGGTGCCCGACTGGCTACGCATGGCCGCCAGGGTCTCGTATCGCCACGCCAGCACCCTGACCACCACCAGAGCACCCGGGCCAAAGGACTCCCGCTCCAGCCGTGACAGCGCCTCGGCGACCGCCCCCTCCAAATGAACCATTCCCAGATCGCGAGCGGAGTTCCGTAAATCGGACAAGTGCTCCCGGAGTGCTCCCCGGGCTTCCGCGTCGTCAGGCGAGATGCTCAGCATTTCCGTTAACCGGACTGTTTCCAAGCTCTTGGCGACCAAAGCTTGGATGAATCTGGCGTTCGCAGACGCCGATTCTGAGTCGCCGGAAACACTCACCACTTGCGCAGTGTACGCATCCTTCGGATTTGTTCGAGCACCAAGTCATTTGCCCTGGCCATGAGGCCGACGTAGTGACGAGCGTGGACTTCGTCGATGAGGTAACGCTAGAGGTCGCCGCCGGCGACGGTGGGGCGGGCGCCATCGCATTTCGGCGAGAGAAATTCATGCCGCTCGGGGGCCCCTCCGGCGGGGACGGTGGACGCGGGGGGAGCGTGATTCTCGTCGCGCACGATCGGTTCTCCACGCTGTTCGACCTTCGTTATCGCAGGCTGGTTCGCGCCCAGCGGGGCGAGAAGGGCCGGGGCAAGGATCAGTTCGGAAAAGCGGGCCGTAATATCCAGATTCAAGTCCCAGTCGGAACTCAGGTCTACGACCAGGAAAGCGATGCGCTGCTCGCCGACCTTCGCGAGTCCGGAGCGGAGTTTGTGATCGCCCAGGGCGGTCAAGGCGGTCGGGGGAATATCAAGTTCGCCACGCCCCACGACAGGGCGCCCCGACGCGCTCAGCCTGGCACCCCCGGGGAGCGAAAGAAGATTCGGCTCGTCCTCAAGCTACTCGCCGACATCGGCATCGTGGGCTTCCCGAACGTCGGCAAGAGCACGTTCATCGCGACGGTCTCCCGAGCACGGCCGAAAGTCGCCGACTACCCGTTCACGACGCTCGTTCCAAACCTCGGCGTCGTATCGCTGGGCGTCGATCGCACATTCGTCATCGCCGACATTCCAGGCATCATCGAAGGCGCCTCCGAGGGTGCTGGCCTCGGCCTCCGCTTCCTCAAGCACGTCGAACGAACCGAGGTCCTCCTCCATATGCTGAGCGTCGACCCCGATCCGGAGCGGGACCCCGTCGCCGACTTCGACGCACTCATGTCCGAACTCGGGCGATTCGACGCGAGCCTGTTGGAGCGAACAATGCTGGTGGCCGTCAGCAAATGCGACCTCCCTGAGGCTCTAGAGGCCTACGAGGCGGTACGCGAGGCACTCGAGCCACGCGGCTTCAAGGTGTTCGCTATCAGTTCGGCGACCAACGAAGGCGTCACGCCACTGCTCGAGGCGCTCGAAGCTACTCTGAGGCAGCCAGACGACGCGTGAGTTCGAGGGCCGCCCATTGTGCAGCCTCTCGCACGACCTCAGACGGGTGGTTGTTCCCCGCCTCATTCAGCACAGGCAAATGAACCGCCTCTCCGCAATTCCCCAAAGTCAGCGCCAGGTTGCGGGCCAAACCTTCATGTCGCGCACGCTTGACCGGCGAGCCCTCCGCCCAAGCGCGGAAGGCATCTTCGGTCATCTGCAAGAGTTCCACCGCGTCGACGCCTTCCCATCGGGCGCCGGGCTCGAACGCGTCGAGCGAATGTTCCGTCGCGCCCGAGGCTTGGTTGTACGGACAGACGTCCTGGCAAACGTCGCAGCCGAAGGCCCATGGGCCAAGCGCCTGACGATGCTCGGTGGGAATCGCTCCGCGATGCTCGATGGTCAGATACGAGATGCACTTGCGCGCATCGAGGGAACGCGGCGCCGAGAATGCTCGTGTCGGACAAGCATCCAGGCACAGCGTGCAGCTTCCACAGCGGCGGCCCATCGGTTCGTCTGGGCTCAAGGGCGCCGTGGTGACGACACAGGCCAGAAAAGCATGCGAACCGATGCCAGGAACGATGAGGCAGCAGTTCTTGCCGACGAAACCCACCCCGGCGCGCTCGGCCCAGGCCCGCTCGAACACGGGCTTCGAATCGACCGCCACCCGAGCAACGAACCCGGCCTCCTGTAGTACGCGGGCCACCTTGCGGCTCTTCTTGGTAAGCACGTTGTGGTAGTCGCGGCCCATCGCGTATTTCGCTATGCGGGCGGGTGACGGTCCTTGGTAGCCGCTACGCCGGCCGTACGGCGCCGCAATCACGATCACGCTTTTGGCGTTCTCGAGCATGTTGGGGTCCCGCGGGTCCTTCCGTACCTCGGCGGTCGTCGCCATCCAGGACATCTGCCCGTGGCTTCCGGCCGCAAGCCAGTCGTCGAGATACGCCGCCTCCGCCTCGAGAAGGCCGGCTTCCGCGATTCCCGCTCGGGCGAACCCAACCGCCTCCGCCTCGGCTTTGACCCGCGCGGTCAGCTGCAGGTCGTGGCTCATCCGAGGCCGGAACCGGGAGCTGCCGGCGAAACTTCGGGCGCCTGCTCTTCCTGTTCCCTCGGCTGAGCGGGCGGAGACTTCTCGGGCGGCCGCTTCGGCTCGTCGTTCTCTCGCTCTTCTTCTTCGCGTGTCTTCCAGGTCGGTCGCGCGTCTGCCGGCACGACGGTCTCCCAATCAGGCGCATCGGTCAGACCGCTCTTGCGACCTGGCGTGCCTCGCGGGTTCGGGACGATATAAGGTTCCGCGTTGAAAGTGCCGCACTGCCGCGGACTTCGATAGAAGCCCCAATGAAAGTACACGCGGCCATCCCCGCTCAGAATCGACGACGGCGCAGGCGGATACGGCTGCCCGCGCAGAACGGAATTGAACGCACCGAAATCGAACGGCAGGAGTCCGCTGGATCGCACCACCCCGACTCGATGCACCGAGCCATCTTGATTGAGGACGATCTCGAGCTTGGTCACCAAGGACTGGTCCTGATACGGACTGCCAATCGGCAGCGTCCTCAGGAAGCGGTCCGCGAACTCCGGATGGATCCGGCGGTGAACCGCCGCGATGTAGGCCGCAAAAGGAGACGCCGCGGCGTTGAGCGCTGTCGTCGTTCCGGGCCTCACCCCGGGCGCGTAGTTCTCGATCGCCGCACGAAACTCGTTCCAGGTTTTCTCACGCGAAATGCCACGCTGCGACGATTTGCGTTCCGCGAGATAGGCGCGTCGATCTTCTTCGAGCTTGTCCGACCCGACCGCCCCCTCATACTGGGACCACGCCAACTTGCTGCCCGGGCCACGCCCCTTGGATCGCGCGCCACCACCCTGCCCGGCACCGCTCGGTCGACGAACGCTGAACGTCCCTGCCGCATCGGTGATCGTGATCGTCTCGTCCGCTGTCTGACCGGCACGATCGCCCGAGGTATTCGACCGCTTCCCGTCTGGGGCCTGACGTGACACGCGCTCTGCCTTGATCGGGTCTGCCTTGATGGCTTTGTCGGGGCGCTTGCGACTGGCTTCCTCTTCGGGGACTTT
>CAYZDM010000155.1:0-6876 GCA_964476875.1 uncultured Sandaracinaceae bacterium
TTTTCGGGGTGGCCCTTTTGGGTGTGTTCTGGAAGCCTGTTGGGGGTGGAGCCTTCGGATTGACGTCTATATGGATTAAATTTTGCCTCCTGGCGGGGGTGGGGCTTGCGCTGGGTTGTACCGGGACGATCGGTAGCGGAGGCGGCGGGGAGCGCGCCGTCAATGACACGGTGGCCAAGGGGCTGTGCGTCGTCGATACGCCGATCCGACGGCTGACTCGCTTCGAGTACAACAACACCGTTCGCGATCTACTCGGCGATACGAGCAATCCAGCAGACACGCTTCCGCCGGAAGAAGAGGTCGCGGGGTTCAACAACCAGGCGGCCGCGCTGACGAGCAGCGACTTGCTGATCGAGCAGTACATGAAGGTCTCTGAGGATGTGGCCGCGCGTGCGGTCACCGACATGAACGCGTTGCTGCCCGATTGCGACCCCGCTCTCGATGGCGATGACACCTGCGCACTGGCGTTCATTCGAGACTTCGGTGGGCGCGCGTTCCGCCGGCCCGTATCGCAGACGGAAATCAACCGCCTCAAAGCCGTTTTCGACTGGGCTGTCAACGACGCCGACCTCGGACGGTTCGAAGACGGCATTCAAGTCGTGATCGAGGCCACCCTGCAATCGCCTTCGTTTCTCTACCGAGCAGAGCTAGGCGCGGAAACTCCGATCGAGGGAGACGTCGTGCCGTTCACGAGCTGGGAAATGGCTACCAAGCTCTCGTACATGCTGTGGAACACCATGCCTGACGCCGAGCTATTCGCGGCGGCGGAGGCGGACGAACTCGTGACGAAAGAGCAGATCGCGGCGCAAGGCACCCGCATGCTCGAGGACGAGAAGGCCCGAGACCTCATTCGCAACTTCCACACGCAATGGCTCTTGTTGACGCACCTCGACAGCGTGACGAAAGACACCGGCGCCTACCCAGCCTTCAGTGGCTCCCTCCGTCCTCTATGGGCCGAGGAGATTCAGGCATTCGTCGAGCATGTCGTCCTCGAAGGGGACGGCTCCTTGCGGAGTCTACTCACGGCCAACTACAGCTTCATGAACGAAGAGCTAGCGAGTTTCTACGGCGCGGACGTCCTCGATGCCGTGACCGGCCCGGAGTTCAGGCAGGTGCAGCTCGACCCCGCGCGTCGTGCGGGGCTCCTGACGAGCGCAGGCCTCATGGCGGCCCACGCGAACGCGAACCAGAGCTCGCCGGTTTTTCGCGGCAAGTTCGTTCGCGAACAGTTGATGTGCGACACGCTTCCCCTGCCTCCGAATGACCTCGTCATCGAGCCACCTGAAATCGACCCGAACAAGACCACCAAGGAGCAGTTCGAGGAGATCGGCGCGAACCCGGCCTGCGCGGGCTGCCATACCTTGATGAACCCGATTGGTTTTATCTTCGAGCACTACGATGGCGTCGGTCAGTGGCGAGATCGGCAGAACGGAAAGCTCATCGATGCCGTCGGTGAGGTGGTTCAGACAGATGACATCAACGGAAACTACGATGGCGCGCTCGAGTTTGCCGCGGCGTTGGCAGAGAGCACCCAAGTACAAGAGTGCGTGTCCTCGCAATGGTTCCGATTCGCATACAACCGGACGGTCACCCAAGAAGACAGCTGCAGCATGGACCAATTGAATGACGTGTTCCGCTCTTCAGATCTCAATATCAGAGCGCTACTCGTTGGACTGACGCAGACCAACGCGTTCCTCTACCGCCGCGCCGTCGAGCTCGCGCCCGAGACCGGAGGTGCCCTGTGAAACGAATCAAACGCCGCGCGATGCTGAAGGGAACCATGTTCGGCGGAACTGTCGCGATCGGCCTGCCGATGCTGGATGCCATGTTGCCGCGATCCGCGGCCCAATCGGCGACCGCCCCCAAACGCATCGTCTTCTGGTTCACCGCCAACGGCACCCGTCAGGATATCTGGAGCCCGCCGGCGAACATGGACCTCTCCGGTCACCCGCTGCACGCGGCGATGGCACCCTTCTCGGACAAGTTGATCTTTCTCGATGGGGTCGATCAGGACGTCGCCTACGACTCGATCGGCGATGGACACCAAACGGGCATGGCTTGCCTGCTTACCAACGCCGAGATCCTCCCGGGAACCTCATTCTGCGAAGGATCCTGCGATGCAGGTCAGGAGCAGTATATCGGCTGGGGAGGCGGCCAATCGGTAGACCAGTACCTCGCGGACGAAATCGCGAAGGACGTCGTCACCAAGTTCAAGTCGCTCGAGCTGGGTGTACAGGTGAGGAACTCTTCGGTGTGGTCGCGGATGTCGTACTCCGCGCCTGATCAGCCAGTCCCGCCGCGTGAGGATCCAAACCAGAACTTTACCGACTTCTTCAGCGACATCGATTCGGATCCGTTTGCGCTCAGGCTCATTCAGCGGCGCCGCAAGAGCGTGCTCGACGCCGTGATGGACGACCACGCCGCCTTCCAGAGTCGTCTGGGCTACGACGACAAGCAGAAGCTAGACAAGCATCTTCAGTCGATCCGCGACCTCGAGCGACGCTTGGAAGTGACGACCGCGTTTGGTGAGGCCTGCACCTCCCCGGAGCTGAATCTGCCTGGCAACAGCTTCGAACAGAACGATATGTATCCCTTCACCGGCAAGGCTCAAATGGACATGCTGGTCATGGCGCTTGCCTGCGACCTCACCCGGGTTGCATCGCTACAATGGTCGCGCTCCGTGAGCGGTGTCCGCTTCAACTGGGTCCCTCAGCTACTCGACGAGGGGCACCACGGCTTGTCGCACTACGACGATAGCGACGGGAGCGCCAAAGCAGACCTCCTCGAGATTAACAGGTGGTACTCGGAACAGTTCGCGTACCTGCTCGGCATGATGGACGGCATCCAAGAGGGCGACGGCACGCTGCTCGACAATACGGTGATCGTTTGGGTCAACGAGCTCGGCAAAGGCAACAATCACACGCGTCGAGACCTTCCATTCATCTTGGCGGGCGGGTGTCAGGGTTACTTCAACACCGGCCAGCACATCGACTTCGGAGGTGAGCCACATGGCAAGCTCCTCGTCTCGCTGACACACGCGATGGACAAGCCGGTCAACACCTTCGGCGTCCCGCAATACAGTCAGGGGCCGCTTAGCGGCCTGAAACTCTAATGGCTGCCGCTTAGCGGCCTGAATCTCTAGTAGCTGCCGCTTGGCGGCCTGAGTAGCTAGCGACGAACGCCGATCGGCCAGTAAGGGTCGCGCGCACTTGCACTGGTGAGCCCACTGTTGGCTCGGGAGGGTGCGCCGACGGGCCAGTACGGTCCTGAGTTGGCTCGCGCTTGCTTAGGCGAAACGCCACTGAAGTAGTAGCGGTTGAAATGACTCTGCACGTAGACGCCGTACGGCACGAAGAAGCCGTCGAAGAAAAAGTACTGGCCGTCGAGCGAGGCCCATCGGGGCGGGACGAACACATGCCCGGCCCTTGGCGGCACGTAGCGGCCTTCGACCCACGAAAAGCCGGTGGGACCATAAATCCAGTGGGCCCGAACCCAGACCGCCCCGGTTCGAGGCGCGCGAGGCCGGTTGCGTTCGACCGTCTGCGGCTCTGGCGGCGCCTCGGCGACCTTCGCCGAAGGGAGTGGTTCCCGGGTGACCACGAAGCGCTGTGCGTTGATCAGGAGCACCCTGCCCCGCTTGAGGACCGGATACTCGGCGTTCGTCCCCAGCGTGTTGATCGAAACGACAGCGCCATCCTCGACGGGCGCCTCGGCCGAGGCCGGCGCAGCGCCAAAGCAGAGAGCAAGGGCCGCAGCGGCAGCAATGGGTATTCCTATTCGCGTCACTTCGCACGTACATTACGCGCTCTCGGGCGATAGGTCACGCGATCGGACAAGCGAAAACGACCGAAAACTTCGTGCAGATCGGCAATCGTGCTCTGTTACGGCCAGATCCGGATGAGTCGCGAGTCCCACTACCCTCCAGCATCGGTCGCGCTCGAGCTCGATCTTCCGGCCCCGATTCGGAGGAGGCGCCAAACCAAGGCGTCGGTGTCACAGTTCACCCACGCGCGGGATTCTCAAGCATTGTGGGTTCGCTCGGTGAACGCGCTGGGTGGGTCTTTCGAGCCCGTCGGTCGCCCATCGGCTGATGCGTACTGGGCTCGAGCCCAACGATTGAACCCGGCGGCCGGAGACCCGACGCCCGACACCAGAGAAGCGCTCGAAGTTCTGACGGAGTCGCTCAACGAGGATGCTGCGCTGAGTTTCATCGGCAAGATCGCTGCGTGGATCGATTGCACGCGCATGGCTGCCACGCACTTGCGAGTAGAACAGGCACTCCGGGAAGCGCCGGACACCGACCAGACGGAGTTGCCGTCCCCGGTCTTCGTGTTGGGCCTCTTCCGCAGCGGCACGACCATTCTCCACAGACTGCTCGGTCAGGACCCCGACAGCCGCACCCTTCCGCACTGGGAGAGCTTCGACCCGGTGCACACGCCCGAGGGCCCCGAGCCGCGACAGCGAAGTCTCGAGCGGACCCTCAAGCTCGCCGACATCTTCTCGCCGGCCGTCAGGGCGATCCATCCGATGGACGCGCACCAGACCGATGAGTGCCGCGGCATGTTCACCAACGTATTCCGAACGCCACAGTTCAACGTGCAGTACCGCGCGACGGGGTACCTCGAATGGCTGCTCGCGCAGGACGCGACCACTGCGTACCGACATCACCGGCGACAGCTGCAGCTCGTCCATCGTCACCGACCCTACGGTAAACGCTTCGTTCTGAAGGACCCGACACACACGTTCTTCGTCGATGCGATTCTCGAGGTGTTTCCCAACGCGCGTTTCCTGTTCATTCACCGCGATCCGGCGGAGACGATAAGCTCCATCTGCAGTCTGCACGCGTACGCAAGATCGGTATTCAGCAGCGATGTCGACGCACACGCGGTCGGCGCCGAGGTCTCGAACAGCTACATGATGCGCCTACTCGAACCTGCGGTTGCCACCGTCGATCGGCTCCCCGCCGGGCGGATCGCTCATGTGCGAGCCCCGGATTTGGGCAGAGATCCCGTAGGCACCATCGCAGCCGCATACCGTGAGCTGGGGATGGAGCTCGGCGACGAAGCTAGGGTCGCGATGCGCGAGTACATGCAAGCCAAGCGGGAGAATGGGAGCGCTCGGCACGTCCACAGCCCCGAAGGTTTCGGCCTCAATCCCGCAGCGATCCATGAACGTTTCGCGAGCTACTGCGACCGCTTCGAACTCATCCGCTAAGAGTCTGTCGACTCGTCTCGCTCGGACGCGGCATGCAGCTCAAACGTGTTCGTCGAATTGGCGAGCCGCCTCGATGCCCTCGGCTACCCGCACACGGCTCAGCAGGAACCCACCCACGAGGAAGAGTATCGTGAGCGAGAGAATGCCATCACGGTCGGTCGCCCCCGGAATGATGATGGGCGTGAACGCGATCATGATCGGACCGAAAATCGTCGCGAACTTCCCGACCATGTTGAAGAACCCGAAGAACTCGGCTGTTTTGGAGCGCGGTACGAGGCGCGCGTATAGGGAGCGGGATAGACTCTGCACGCCGCCCTGAACGAGACCGATCGCCACGGCGAGCACGTAGAAGTCACCTTCGTCCTGAAGGAAGCGCCACGCGTACACCAGTGCGCCGAGATAGACCGCCAGGGCCAACAAGATTCCCGGCTTCGCCCCGATTCGCTGACCGAGCCAACCGAAGGCGAGCGCCGCGGGAAACGCGACGAACTGGGTCAGCAATAGCGCCGTGATGAGAGCGCCCTGTTCTAGACCCAGCACACGGTCCCCGAAGAACACCGCGGTCTTGATGACCGTGTTCACGCCATCGATGTAGATCCAGTAGGCCAGCAAAAAGATCACGAGGACCTTGAAGCTGCGGATCTCTTTGAACGTATCGACGAGCTGCGTGAGACCCTCGCGCACCGCCTGCAACGGCGCCGCCCGATGTTCGGTGGGCGCTTCCTGAACGCCACGGAGCAGCGGCACGCTGAACAGCCCCCACCAGACCGCGACACTCAGGAACGACGCTTTGACGGCGCTGGCTGCGTCTTCGAGCCCGAACCACTCTGGCTTCTGAACCATCAACACATTCAAAGCGAAGAGAAGTCCACCGCCGATGTAGCCGGCGGAGTAACCAAGCGCGGAGACCAGGTCCAGCTCGTCTTCTTCGGCGACATCGACGAGCATGGAATCGTAGAAGACGTTGGCCCCGGAGAAGCCAACCGTACCTAGTCCGTAGAGGACAAGACCCATCCACCACTGGCCCGCGTGGACCCAAGCGAGGCACGCGGTCATCAAAATGCCGATCGCCGCAAAGAAGGCGAGAAACTTTTTACTCGCTCCCCCACGATCGGCCACAGCGCCGAGAAGCGGAGCGGACACTGCGATCAGAATACTGGCGGCTGCCAAAGTGACATTGAACCAGAACTGCGAATCGCCCGTACTGAGATCCTGCGTGATCGAGCTGTAAAACACGGGGAAAAGCCCCGCCATGATCGTCGTCGCGAAAGCAGAGTTCGCCCAGTCATAGAACGCCCACGCGACGATGGGTTTCTTCTTGAGCACGCCGCGCAGGGTCGCGTGTTCGGTCATGAGTTTGGAATAGTGTGTAACGCGGGTGCGTTGCAAACAATATGAGTAGCAACCAGGGGCAATCATGAAACTCGAGATCAACGCGGCGAGACGACCCAGCCATGACACGAGCCACGATCGGCTCTCGGTACTGAGGGATGCGCATCGAACGCTCATCGCACTCGCCGATGGCACGGTGGCGGGCCACGGATCACAGGCCGCGGCTGCGTCCACCGTCAGCGAGTTGGCACGATGCTTTCGAAACGGCGCCTTGCCGCAAGATCCGCAGGACTGGGTGATGGTACTGGAGGCGATCGACCACGTCGTGTT
>CAYZDM010000156.1:0-6875 GCA_964476875.1 uncultured Sandaracinaceae bacterium
GGTGCCACTTCCTTGGGCATGGCGGGTCGGTCGGCCGCACCCGTCGGCGTAGATGGATCGCGCTTGTTGACCATCACCCATCGATAGAACTCGAGCACGTTCTCGTTGCGTTGGTTGGTGCCGACCGTCTTGACCCACACGACACCGGTCTTGCCGTTGCTGTTTTCCTTCTTGCCGAGGACCTCGGAAATCGATCGCATCGTGTCGCCGGCGTAGACAGGAGCCAGAAACCGTACACCCGCGTAGCCGAGGTTCGCGACTGCATTCAGTGATACGTCGTTGACGGTCTTACCGAACACGATGTGGAACACCAGAAGGTCGTTGATGGTCTCCCTTGGATAGCCCAGCGAACGGGCGAACTCGGCGGAGCAATGGAGCGGATACCGGGACCCCGTGAGGCCGATATACATCGCTGCTTCGCCCTCGGTGATGGTGCGCGGGACGGCATGCACCAACTTTGCGCCCACCTCAAAATCCTCGAAAAAATTGCCTGGATTGGTCTTTGCCATGTCATTTCCTCAGCTCCGGACGCCGGACTCTAGCACCGTTCGAGCGAGGGATGGTATGAGCCCTCCGTGGAGTCACACACGGAGCGAGCAAACATGGTGGAGCGTCAGCTTCGCGGCAGAGGCGTTGCGGACGCACGAGTGCTCGCTGCGATGGGAGAGGTGCCACGGGAAGCATTCGTTCCCGAAGGTCATCGTAAGGAAGCCTACGCCGACCGCGCCCTTCCCCTCTCCCAAGGCCAAACAATCTCGCAACCGCTGATGGTCGCGATGTCGCTCGAAGCGCTGCAACTCGAGGGGCACGAGACGGTGCTGGAGGTCGGCGCGGGGTCCGGCTATCAAGCGGCAGTGCTGTCCAAGCTCTCTAGCAAAGTGTACGGGATCGAGATCATCCCAGAGCTCGTCACGAACGCTCGGAGGGTGCTCGACTCGCTCGGCATCGACAACGTGGAGATCATCTGTGCGGATGGTCGCAGCGGGTGGCCGGATGGTGCTCCGTACGACGCCATCGTCGTAGCGGCGGCCGCAGAAGAGGTTCCGCCCGCGTTGATCGAGCAACTCAAAGAAGGCGGTCGGCTCGTGATTCCAGTCGGCGGCAGCTCGGGCCAGTCGCTTCAGACTTCACGTAAGCGTGGGCGTTCGCTCGAAACCGAAGAGCTGTGTCGTTGCGTCTTTGTGCCTCTGGTGCATGGCGGTTAGACTCCGGCACGCGAAGGAGCACCAATGAGCATGATTGTCTTTCGGTACCTGCATTTTCTGGGTATCACATTTTGGGTTGGCACTGCCGTGGCCGTGGCGGTGGCCGCGTCGGCACCGACTCCATGGGAGAGCGGCATCGCGCAAGCGCTGCGCAACGTGACGGTGCGTGTGACGACCCCTTCGATGCTGTTCGCGTTCGTGGGGGGCTTCGGGATGCTGATACCGAATTTCGCCGACGTGTACGCGAAGCAAGGATGGATGCACACGAAACTGTTGCTCCTGCTCGCGATGGCCGGAGTAACTGGCGTCCTCACGGGTAAGCTTCGCAAGTGGGCGGCAGGGCAGGAGGTTCCGGCGAAGACATTCGGTCGCTTGGCGTGGATCCTCGCCGTCCTCGCTGTCCTCGTAGTCACGCTCGCCGTCTTCCGCCCGTTCTAACGGCCGGGAACTAACCCTTTGAAAAAGGGGACTATCCCCTTTTCGACGTACTGCGCGTACGAGTCCTAGCCGTATCGATCGATCCGGGGCGGGAGCAGGTACGGGTACGGTTTGCGCAAGATGTTGCGATACACCCAACGATCAGCCCGCCGCGCCACCTGCACGAAGGCATACGTCTGAGCGTCGCTCTTGTAGTGCGCCCTAACCTCTTGCTCCGTGATCGGGGAATCCAGCGCAAACACCTCATTCGCAATCGGAATCAAGGGCGGAAACGCGTCCCCAAGCCCTTCCTTGATCAGGTTGCCTAGAAAATCCAACGCCTGCCCGCGCACGGAGTGGTAGTTGTCGAGAATTCCGCGAAGAAGAAAGCGATTCACGATGACGCGCACGGGTCCCGGCAACGCCCTGGTCTGTTCGGTGAAGTCAAACAGGTCGTGGCCAGACTCATCGCGAAGAAACGGCGTGCCCACGTCCAAGTAGCGAAGCCGGTCTCCCTCGAACGCCCAGTTCGACAGTTGTCCGTCGGGCGCAAGGGACGGCGTGACTGAGCCGCGGATGAGTTCAAAGATTCGACGAACGTGCTGAGCGATCTCCTCGTTCGCCCTGCCGCGGATGAAGTCAGGGCCGAGCGTTCCCTTCTCCAATAGCGGTTGGACGCAATACACCACGTGCCCCTCGGGACGTTCTAGGATCGGTGTTTTGGTTTCAAGCACGTCGATTCCGGAAGCGGCAAGCTGGTCGACGTACGATCCGATGAGACCTGCGGTGCGCTCGGCCGCATCTCGGGATGAGAACGGGGCTAACCGCTTGCACGCAAGATCGCCGTGAGCCGTCGAAAGCTTCACAGCGATCGTGACCTCTCCATACCCGATGATGTCGAGGCCGTTCGTTTCGCCCGTTCGCAGGGCCACCCCGAGCCGATCCTCGAATGCCTCGACCTCCGACATGGTAACGAGCAAGCTCACGCGAACGCCTTGGTGATTCGGTCGACCAGGTCCTCCGCCTCCACGTCGGTCAAGATCAACGGAGGCAGAAACTGAAGCACGCTCCTATCGTTCCCCGCAGGAAAGCAGAAGACGCCTTGCTGCATGATGCGAAGAAGCGCCCCCAATGCCTCCATCTCGCTCGCAAAGCGCAGTCCCATGAAGAGCCCGCGGCGTCTCAACTCGAAAGGCAGCGGGCTGAACGCTTTGTCGAATCGACGAGAGAGGACCTCCACGTGGTCGAGAAACCCGGGCTCGGCGATGATGTCGAGCACCTCCAGCGCCGCGACGCATCCAAGCTCCGCGCCGCCGTACGTCGAGATGTGAACGAACGGATTTGCCTCCGAGTCGAGCACCTCGTGCATCTCCCGGGTCATCAGCGTGGCCGTAATGGGATAGATTCCGCCGGAGAGCCCTTTCCCGGTGATGATCGCGTCGGGAGTCACACCCTCGTGCTGCACGCCCCACCATTGGCCAGTGCGCCCGAGTCCGGTTTGAACCTCGTCGACAAGCAGCTTGGCGCCGCGGTCATCGCAGAGCTTGCGGACCGCGGGGAAGTAGTCTGACTCGGGAATCGGCATGCCAAGCGTAGCCGGGATCGCTTCGACTATGACCCCAGCCGTCTCGTCGTCGATCGCGGCCTCCATCGCGGCGACGTCGTTGAATGGCACTTGCACAAACCCAGGAAGGTTCGGTCCGAACGGATCTCGAAACGCAGCGTCTCCGGCCGCAAGTGCCAGGCCGGTATGGCCGTGATACCCACCATGAACGGAAATGATTTTCGGCCGACTCGTAAGACCGCGGGCCGCCTTGATTGCGACGTCTACCGCTTCACCACCAGACACACCAAACACGACACGAGGAAGCAGGTCGTTGAAGGTTGCCGACAGACGAGCGGCCAACTGTGCGCGCAGCGGCGACATGAAGTGGTGGTTCCCAATGTCCAGCTTCCCGAGTGCCTCTGCGACCGCGCCTGTGATTCGAGGGTTGCAGTGTCCGAGCCCGAAGACACCGCCGTTGCCGTGGCAGTTGATCAAGCGGAGCTTGGTATATGCATCCTCGAACCAGATGCCTTCGCGCCTTCCCATCACCATCTGGAGGCCCATCCGCTGGTAGTAGGCCAACTTGTTGGGGGCGACGTGCTCGCGAAACGTCTTCATGAGCTCGTCAATGCTCTCGAAGGGCGGATGCATGGAATCGGTGGACATCGGCCGAAGTTTACCCGAGCACGGACGAGAGTCGCCTGAGAACGAATGACATCCACGAATCCCCTGCGTCGCTCGTTTCGGCGCGCGCAATTCGTGCGCCTGTTGGTGTCGATAAATCGCGCAATCCGTTGTGGAACCAGCACTCTAGGAGCCAGCGGCACCCGACTTGCAGACCTGGTCGGCTGGTCCGCCCTGAACACCAAGAGAGGTTTCGTGAACGCATCGTTACACACGCATGGCAACTCGTTTCCGAGCACTTCGTCGGACGGGCCCGGCACGGCATGGATCGACGACCTCTGTGCCGACTTCTCGGCGCATTCTTTCCTCCGAAAGAGCAGTGACAGTTGTCGGTTGCTCGGTAGGTTCGCGTACGGGCTTGACCGGCTTGCAGCGACCGCCATGTCGGTGCCGTACAAGCGAAAAATCCATCCTCATCTATCCGACACGACGCTTCAAGAGTACATCGACTACCACGCGTTCTACTCGCAGCAACGTTTTCTCGATGATCCCGAATCTGCATTCGTGACGCCGCCCCAGGGGCACTCCGTCATCGAACGCGCGACACGACGTCGATCGTGGGACCCAAAGAGTGCCAGGCTCGCGAGCATCGATTTCTACAGCCCCTTCGAGACACTCGACCCGCAATTCCGCGACGAGTACGCGGCCCTCGAGCCCAACGATCGTGTCGAATCGCGTGGCTGGTTCCACAAGGACGGGCCTCGGCCGGTGGTGATCTTCCTGCATGGGTTCTCTGCACCCGACTACCGGATCAACAAGATGTGGTTCTCCGCGCAGAAGTTCTACGATGCAGGTCTCGACGTCGTATTCATGAACCTGCCGTTGCACGGGGGTCGCATGCCAAGGTCGGCGGCCTACCACGGGTCCGCGATCATACAGCCGTCTCTGTGGCGACTCAGCGAAGCCTGCGCGCAGGGCGTGATGGATCTGCGAATTCTCATCAATCATCTCTTGCGACGCGGCGCCTCGAAGGTCGGGATCATGGGGTACAGCTGGGGCGGCTTCCATGCATCGATGCTGGCCACGCTCGAACCGCGTACTGATTTCATCGTGAGCGTCGCGCCGGTCGTCAGCATTGCCGACCTCGTCATGAGTTGGCCGACACGTTCGTTCTTCGAGGAGGCGCTCGAGGAGCCTGCCATGATGATGCGGGAGCTCCGAAAGATCCTCGCTCCGTTCAGCCCGCTCTCTCACAGTCTGCAGATCGACAAGCGACGCGTCCTGCTGGTCGCCAGCGCGAATGACGGCATCATTCCCGCCGTGCACACCGAGGCGCTTTGGGAGCACTTCGGCCGACCTGAGGTATACTGGAGCTGTGGCGGACACATCCTCTACTTTGACAAGGGCCGCGTGACCGACCGGGCGCTACGTTTCCTGAAGGGCATCGAGGTCATCGCCTAGGAACATGGAAGTCCGCGGGTATAGTCATCCCGAGTTCCGCGCGCTGCGGGACACGGTGAAGTGGTGCGCGCCCCTGCACGGCCCGGGCGGTGTCGCTGTTGCTGTCTACCACCGAGGCGAGCTGGTCGCCGACCTCGCGTGCGGAACGCGTGACCGGCATGGAACCCCCTTCGAGCCGGAGACACTCGCGGTATGCATGTCGACCGGCAAAGGAGTGATGGCCACCCTACTCCACCAGATGGTCGATCGAGGCCTCGTCGACCTCGAAGCCCCGGTCGCTAAGTACTGGCCGGACTTCGGAAGAAACGGCAAAGGTGGCATCACACTTCGGCAAGCCGCCTCTCACCGCGCCGGCCTCTACTCTATCGCCCGCGTGATCGATTCGTCTGAAGAGATGTTCGATTGGGACCACATGGTTCGCGTCATTGCGGACATGTGGCCCGTTCATAGGCCCGACACCGACTTCGGATACCACGCCTGGACGGGCGGATGGATCATCGGCGAGGTACTCCAACGGGTCAGTGGGAAGCGATTCCCGGAACTGGTCAAAGAGAATCTCGCTGATCCGCTCGGCGTCGATGGGCTCTACATCGGCCTTCCCGAAAGTGAGCTGCCGCGTGTCGCCGAGTTCCTCATTCCAAAGATCCCACGCAAGGTTCTCCGAGGGAGGCCGCGTGGGCTGCGCGCCAAGGTACGTCGAACCGCTTCGACCACGGTCCGTTGGCATTCCGCTGTCGGCCAAGCGGTCGATGCGATGATCCCGCCCGGCCTTGGGGACGTGCTTGGTGACCCACGCTGGCTCACTTCCGTGATCCCATCGAGCAACGGAGTCTTCAACGCGCACTCATTGGCACGCCTCTACGCCGCCCTCAGCCTCGGCGGGACACTCGACGGCACACGCTTGCTATCGCCCTCCGCGCTTGCCGACGCGACCGAGGACCAGAACCGACACATCGGCCGGGTGATCCCGTTTCCACTTCGCTTCAAGGTTGGGTACATGAGGCCGGTGTCTCTCGGCCTTCGACTCTCCATGGGCAAACGCCAAATAGACCTGGGGCGTCCAAATCCACACGCATTCGGCCACTTTGGCTTCGGCGGCTCGGGGGCCTGGGCCGACCCGGAGCGGCAGCTGGGCGTTGCGATCGTCACCAATTGCTTCGGCGGACGCATACCGGGGGACCTTCGCCCAGTCGCGGTGGCTACCGCGTCAGCGCGCTGCGCCGACCGACGCGCTGACTGACCTCAACGTTGCCACGCCATCTGCGGTGCAGTAACTAGCGCCTGGATGCCGATACTCGCTCTGCTGTTCCTAGTGACCGCGGTCCTATACGCGACCGTCGGATTCGGAGGCGGTTCGACCTACAACGCGCTCCTGGTTCTTGCGGACACCGACTATCGCCTACTGCCGTCCGTCGCACTGCTCTGCAATCTCATCGTCGCGACGGGGGGAGTCTGGCAGTACCGTCGGGCAGGCTCCTTGAACCTCTCATTTGCACTTCCCTTCGTGGCCCTCTCCATTCCCATGGCGTGGTTCGGGGGAATGATGCCGATCGCGGAAGAAACGTTCGTCATGTTTCTCGGACTGTCGTTGCTCGCCGCAGGTATTTCGATGTGGGTTCAAC
>CAYZDM010000157.1:0-6873 GCA_964476875.1 uncultured Sandaracinaceae bacterium
TGAACTGGGGCTACATGCCCATCGGCCAGAACTACACCTACGACTTCTGGGGCAAGCCCGATGAGGTGATCATCGAAGCGCTCGAAGGTGAGATGAGATGGCTGAAGGACATGCACGTCAATGTCATTCGGCAGTACTTGGGCATTCCTCCTCGGTGGATCAAATACATCTACGAGAAGTACGGGATCTACACCGTCTTGAACCACGACATGGGTCGCTACGGCATGACGATTGACGGCGTCTGGGTGAACCCAGTCGACTATTCTGACGAGGAGTTCCGCGCGCTGGTGAAGGCGCAGATCACTGCTCTGGTTGGCCAATACAAAGACACGCCCGGCCTCTTGATGTGGCTGCTCGGCAACGAGAACAACTACGGGCTCGCATGGAAGTCGAACGAGATCCAGGACCTCCCGAAGGACCAACAGGCCGATGCACGTGCAACCTACTTGTATTCGCTGTTCGGAGAGGTGACAGATCTCATTCACGGGCTCGACCAGAACCACCCGGTGTCGATGGCGAATGGCGACCTCGGGTTCCTCGAGGTCATCAAAGAGGAATGCCCGAATATCGATGTCTTCGGCACGAACGTGTACCGCGGCGCGTCGTCTGGAGACCTCTTCGAACGCGTCGAAAAAGAGCTCGGCCGTCCCCTCATGTACACCGAGTTCGGCGCCGACGCTTTCGATGCAAAGCGCGGGCGCGAAGATCAGGTTGCTCAGGCGCAATACCTTCGATCCCTATGGCAGGAGATCTACGAGCAGAGCTACGGCAAGGGGAGGGTGCAAAACGCCATTGGCGGCATGATCTTTCAATGGAGCGATGGCTGGTGGAAGTACAAGCAAGAGATCAACCTCGACAAGCACGACACCTCCGCCTCGTGGGCGAACGCCGCGTACCCATTGGACTTCGTCGAGGGCCAGAACAACATGAACGAGGAGTGGTTCGGGATCACGGCGAAGGGGAGATCCAACCCAGACGGCATCTACACAGTCTATCCGCGAGCCGCGTACTACTTGCTACAAGAAGCCTTTGCCCTGGATCCCTATGCGTCCGACACGAGTGTGGGGAAGATCCGGGCGCATTTTGGGGAGCTGAGTCCAAGGGCATACGCCGACTCGGAGTCCAAGATCGCAGAGCTAGAAAGGGCCCGAGTCAGCGTACTGCGAGTTGACTTCGACACCTTCACCACGGGCGGCCGCCAACTGAACGAGCCGCTGAGGGCTGAGACTCGTTTTGACCACACGGAATCGTTCTATTTTGGCGTAGAGGTCACGCCGTTTTCCGGCGTGCGTGCTGAAGTGGTGGTCAACGGGCTGGGCAACGTCGCGGTGAACCCCATCAACGAGATCTTTTACGAAGCCCGAGGCATTCCAGTTGGAATTCGCGATGTAGATGGTGAGGTTCGCGACCTAACCGGATTCAACCGCTTCCAGGTGTACGAAGCCTCCTTCGATTGGGACAACAAGCACTTCCTGCTCGAGAGCTTCTGGCGCGGCGAGGGGCACAATCACTGGGGCTACGAAGGCGACTTCTTTGGCCTGTATCCGGAAGTCCATCAGCAGTTCGATATCGATACGTACAACGCGAACGCCCCCGCCGGCTTTGTGTTCTCGGGCAAGGGGCCCGTGGAGGGCCTCAAACTGGCCTACGGTCCAGAGCTCTGGTGGGGCGCGAACCCCACAGTCATGGCCAAGTACCACCGCAACTTCGGCGACTTCAAGTTCGCCGTGATGCACCAAGAAGACATCGCCCAACAGGCGCCAGGGATTGCGAGCTCCGTAATACCGCAGCCCAAGAGCCGAAAGAGCAGTTTGTACTTCGGCTACACGCATCGTCGGTTCACGCTGGAGGTCGGTGGAATTACGGCGCGTTCGAATTTCATCGGCGCGTCATACGAAACCGCGCGCCAAGCCAACGGGCCGACCTATTTGGACTCTGGTTACTACATCGCCGACGGCACGGTTGGATTCGCCGACACTCTCGGCGCGAAGGCGAAGCTGATACTCAATGCGGCGCCGTTCTTCTGGTACGTGCAGGGGGGATATCGAGGGCTCGTCAGCGACGGCGGCGCGGACTCAACCATGACCGTCACCGGTTGGTCACTCAAGGAAAGCGCACAGGGCAATCACTGGGCCATATCCACGGGGGCGGCGTACTACGTGGGTAAGGTCATGTTGGGACCCAACATCTTGGTGCAAAGGCCGCTCGAAGGTCCGCTTCCGTTCATCCCTGATTCCTTCGACCCCGATAAGGGCATCTACTATCCCGGCGTCCAGGGCAGGAACCAGCTCCAAGATCCGTTCTGGGTCCGTTCGAACCGGGAGACGTATGGCTTCGAGTTCTTGCTGGGTTTCGACCCGACGCCGGCAACACCCCTGTACGCTTGGGACAACCTGGAACGCGAAGACGCTCGGTTCAGCGCCGCGCTAGATTTCGTCTACAAGATTCTCCCGACGAGCCAAGACTCCGCCGCGGCCATCAACCAAGACCTCATTCTCTTTGCGTTCCCGACTGGGGCGCCGGCCAAGAACCTCTGGGACATCAGCCTGCGATCAGTGACGAACTTCAACCACAAAATGCGTTTGGTGAACTGGCTCTATGCGGGACAAGGGCAGGGCAATGGCGACAGTGCCCGGACGGTGATGCGGTTCGGTACCTACGGTTGGTTCAAGTACGGCACGTTCAACATCAACTATCACCTGAAGTTCGATGATTGGGGGCCGTATGACTACTACAGGGACTTCAACCTCACGTTTCCACTCCAGGCGATGCTCGACTTTTCGTACGCTTACGAGCCGCCCAGAATGTATGCGCCTGCCTCGACTCGATTCGGAATCAGGGGGCAGTTCCGCAATCTCGACCAGTTCTCGGGTCGCTATCTTCCCGATTCGGAAGACCCCGGCCTCAAGGGCCGGGAATGGGAGATCAAAACTTATGTTCAATTCGTATATTAGGAGCCTGTTGCTGGCATTCGCGCTAATCACCGTTTCATGCGGGGACCCGGAAGAGTATCGTTTCGGCTTCAACACGACGGGCATTGAGTTCGTGTTGTTCAGCGAGACGGAGGGCATTTGGCCGTCGCGCGTGACCTTGGCCAACCCAAACAACCCATTTCGCGAGTACTCGATCGGCGCCGACACCAAGTTCGCGCTCCTGGACGATGGCGGCAATGCGGGCGGGTTCTACGCTTGGGCAACCGTGCTTGCCGGTCAGGCGACGGGAGAAAATCAATTCTACGCAGCGACCAAGCTCCGAGACATCTACGAGGCCAACGAGGTTGCCGCAGACGACCTCGACATCGTCCGACAGATGGCCATCGCCGGGTTTCAGACCGTCTTGGATTGCTTCCCTGAGTCAGTTTCCTACGACACCACCGGGACGTTTTACTTCAAGCTCGCCACGCTCGCCTATGAGCAGATTATAGGGCTTAGGGGGGTGCCTGAGGGCGACTGGAATTTGGTGCAGGGTGCCGACGGAATCCCCGTCGCCGTACAAAGCTCTCAGTTCGATGCGCAGGCTCGAGAGGTCCAATGCTTCTGAAAGCCGACCACCTTTTTGGGATCGCAGGGTTGCTCGCGCTGAGCTTGGTCGGCGCTTGCGGCTCGGAGCTCGGAACGCCGGACTACTCGGGTCAGGTTGGCCTCATCGAGCCGATCAACCCGTTTCCGCCCTTGGGGGCCGACCCGTACGAGCCCGGCGATGAGCGGCTGTCGGTGGGCTATTTCTACGAGAACGGCCGTTCGGAAACGATTCCGATCAACTACGTGACCACCAACTACTTCATTTTCGTCATTGACGAGAACCAGGCGGCCGCGACCTTGACGTACAATCAGGGAACATCGACCGACCGGCTTGAAGGGCTAGTCTCCCTCGAGATTACGCTCAACGACCGACCGTTTTGGGGTGGTGGCATGATTTGGTCGGAGCCCTTCGACCTGTCGGGCTGGACGACGATGTACGTCGGTTTCAAGTCGAGCGACCCTTCCTTTGAAAGGTTTGAGATCACACTTCAGTGGGAGGAGGGCAGGCTACCGAGCCAGCCACCCCCGGACCCCCAAGGGGTCGTCCTCGATCCGGCCACGTACGGCTACGCCAATGACGGGGAATGGCATTTCCTGCGGATCCCGCTTCAGGATGCCATTGATCGTGGCTTTGATCCGAGTAACGTTCGTTCGCCATTCATCGTGAGCGGGCCGACTCTTCAAGCCGGAGACGTGATGCTGATCGACAATCTGTATTTCACGAAAGAATGAGCTTGGATGGCGTGGCAACAAGCGCTCCACGGCTTCATGGGTTTAGTCAATTGGGAGAAACCAAGGTTTGCTTGCCGAAAGGCAATAGGAGAGAAAAAATGAAGAAGACACTGATTGCGATAATATTTGCGACGCTTGCGGTCTATGGGTGCAGCTCGGATGACGGGGGCGGGGGCGCCGGCACAGGCGGGGGCGCCGGCACAGGCGGCAGCGCAGGTACAGGCGGCAGCGCAGGTACAGGCGGCACGGCAGGGACGGGCGGCACGGCAGGGACGGGCGGCAGCGCGGGCATGGGCGGCGCCGGCGGCGTGGGCGGCACGGTCGGAGACGTGGTGTACGAGCAGAACTTCGAGGCGCTCCCCCTGGATGGCCCGGCGGCGTTGAGCGACGACGGATGGCTCGTCTTCGGCAACGTCTTCGATCCGACAAGCGGTGACAACATCGGCTTCTATGGCACATTTCCTGCGCCAAATAGCACTGCGCCGACGACTCCCGATGCCTTCTGCGGCATCGCGGCGGGTGAGGGCGGCGGTCCGCAGGGCGCTCAACAGTTGAACATCTTTAGCGACTACCAAAACCAAACCGAAATGCAGGCCGGCAACCTCGTCGAGGCGAATACGTTCCAAGAACAGACCATTGCAGCGGGCGATATCGGCAAGACCCTCACCTTCAGCTTCGACGCTAAACTCGGCAATCTCGCCGACACCAGTACCGCTAACGCGTTCATTAAGACGCTGTCTCCCCCCAGCTTCGACCAGACGAACTTCGTCCCGTTCGATACGACCGGTATTTCGAGCGAATGGAACACCTACTCGTTCTCGTTGGATCTGACCGACCCGCTCCTCGACGGCCAGGTGCTACAGTTCGGCTTTTCCGCGACCGCTACGAACAACGAACCCTCGGGTGTATTCTACGACAACGTCCTAGTGACGCTCGAATAGCTCTCACCCGCTTCTCGGCGCGAATGGCCGGCGGCTCCTTGAGCCGTCGGCCGTCGCGTGTTCACGAGAGGCAGCGGAGCCCATCAGACATGAATCGATCTTCTGTGATCAACGACGAGGTGTCCGGCGAGTTTCTGACTCTGGCTGGGGAGCGGTATTACGCCATCCGCAACGTGGATGAGATGGCCCCGTTCTTCGTTAGCCTGATCTCCTCTTCTGACCACTGGCTCTTCATCTCTTCCACAGGAGGGCTCACGGCCGGCCGCGTATCGCCCGATACCGCACTTTTCCCGTATGTCACCGTGGACAAGATCCACGAAAGCAGCCCGCATACCGGGAGCAAAACGCTGATGCGTGCTGTCGTAAACGGGCAGCAACACGAATGGGAACCATTCAATCGAGCACACGACGGGCGCTATCAAACCACCCGCAACCTCTACAAGAGCATCCTTGGCAACAAGCTGTGCTTCGAGGAGATCAATCATGACATCGAGTTGGCGTTTCGTTACTGCTGGTTTACCAGCGACAGCTACGGTTTCGTGCGTCGATCTGAGTTGGAGAATCTAGGTCAGCAACGATGCGATGTGGAACTGCTCGATGGCTTGCAGAACATTCTGCCGGCCGGGACCCCGCGATTCGCACAGACGAATACGAGCAATTTGGTAGACGCTTACAAGTGGAACGAGCTGCTCGAGGACAAGGGGCTGGCTCTCTTCACGCTCTACTCAGGAATCACCGACAGAGCCGAGCCGTGCGAGTCCCTCAGGGCAACGACCGTCTTTTGCCTTGGGCTAGAACGACACCGGGTGTTGCTCTCCACAAAGCAACTCGAACAATTTCACCGCGGTGGACCCTTGACGCAGGAGGCCCACACGCGCGGCATCCGCGGCGCTTACTTCGTCAACGCGTCACTGAGTCTCGAGCCGCAATCATCCGAGCGCTGGCAGCTCGTAGCGGACATCGAGCAGAGTCAGGCGCACGTGGTGAGCCTGCTCCATCAGCTCAGTGACCCGGCAGCGGTGGCCGAGGCGATCACCCAATCCATAGAAGAGGGCTCGGACGAGCTGGCTTGCATCATGGCTGGCGGAGACGCATTCCAGCGCACCGCCGAGGAAAACGTTTGCGCTCACCACTATGCGAATGTGCTCTTCAACACCCTGCGCGGCGGCACTTTCGACGATCAGTATCGAGTGTCACTACGGGATTTTCGCGGCACCATTGAGATGTTCAACCGTGGTGTCTTCGTACGCCATCGCGCAGCGCTCGAGGCGTTTCCGGACGAGGTGCAATACTCTGACCTGCTGTCGGCCATCGAGGAGTTGGGTGACCCGCAATTGGAGCGGCTGACCCGCGAATATCTGCCGATCACCTTTGGCCGCCGGCATGGTGACCCGAGCCGACCTTGGAACCAGTTCGAAATCAGGCTGAGGGACGACCGAGGCGACAAGCTTCTGTCCTATCAAGGCAACTGGCGCGACATCTTTCAGAACTGGGAGGCTCTGACGTTCAGCTTTCCCGAGTTCGTTGAAAACGTGATCGCAAAATTCCTCAACGCGACGACTGTAGACGGCTACAACCCCTACCGGATCGGCAAGGAAGGGATCGACTGGGAAGTCGAAGAGCCGGACGACCCGTGGAGCTACATCGGCTACTGGGGCGATCACCAGATCATCTATCTT
>CAYZDM010000158.1:0-6858 GCA_964476875.1 uncultured Sandaracinaceae bacterium
AACCCCTGACCTCCGCATTGCGAACGCGGCGCTCTCCCAACTGAGCTACAACCCCAAGGTCGGGCGTTCGTATAGCCGCGCCGTTTCGTCGTGCAACTGGAACAACGCTCCGACACACCGGAGCACCTGAAAATTCGTGCGGTTACGTCGCTTGCGGGAGGGGTGCTCGTCCCTCTACCTTGAAGCATGAGCCAGACCTGGGGGATTGCTCGTCGCTTGCTCTGCTACACCTTGCTGTCGATCGGCTTGGTGGGTGCGGCGCCCGCGGTGGCGCAACAGACGAACGACGATGTGGCGGCGCGGGAGTACTTTGAACGCGGGAGGGCTGCGTTCGAGGAAGCCGACTACGAAAGTGCCTTGGTGTACTTCAGACACGCGTACGGCTTGAGTCAGCGGGGAGAGCTTCAGTACAACATTGGCGTCGCTGCGGATCGACTGCAGCGCGAAGAAGAAGCACTCGACGCGTTCGAGCGGTATCTCGAACGGAGTGAGAACGTTGAACGCAAGGCGGAGGTGGAAGAACGTATCGCTGCGCTTCGACAATCGATCGCGGAGCGAGAGGCGACCGAACGCGCGCTTGCGGAGGCCACGATCAGATATCAAACGCCGGGGGTCGACGATGCGAGTACGGACGGCGCGCGAGTTCCGAGGTCGGCGATCGCCGGTTCGAGCGCGCTCGCCGCAGTAGGCGCTGCGGGGGTGGCTGCCATGGCTGTGGGACTCGCAAAGAACGGACGATGCGCGAGCGAAGTCGCAGGACAGTGCGTGACCGAGCGCTCGGCGACTGCGTGGACTTGGGTGTACGGTGGACTCGGGATCGCGGCGCTGGCCGGCAGTGCGACCTGGCTCGTGGTCAGCTCCAAGCGCCGCAAGGATCAGCGGAAGACCCAGGTTTCGCTATCGCCGACAGGTGTGATGGTATCAGGAACGTTCTGAGGCTGGTAGCGCAAACGATACACGTCGAAAGTCGAAAAACCTCATAGTTTCAATAGGTTGAGGAGCTGTCCGGCCGCATCGAGCATATCGGCGGGGCCTTGCACATGCGGAACGCGAACGATCGGGATCCGCGGACAGTAGTCCGCGAGTACGTCCGCGTTGGAGGTTCTGCTGAGGTCGCCCTTGCTCTGCCGGTCGACGTGGTTGAGCACGATCGCGCGCACAGAGATGTTGCGTCTGCGCAGGGCCTCGATCGCCGTGAGCGTGTACGACAAGACGCCAAGTGCGTTGCGTGCGACGAGGACGGTTTGCAGATCCAAAAGCGCCGCAAGGTCTGCGATTGTGTGTTCCCGGTCGAGCGGCACCAACACGCCGCCCGCTCCTTCGACGATCGTGTAGTCCGCGTCCTGCGCGAGTTCGCGAATGCATTTGGCGAGTGTGCGCAACGAACCGATGCTTGGCCCTCCGCGTTTCTCTATCGCGTACGGAGCGAGTGGTTCCTTCGCGCGGTAAAGTCCCGAGGCCGTCGCCAAAGATTCTCGCCCACAGGCGCGCGCCAGTTCGAGCGCGTCGTTGGGCTCCGGGTCGACACCGGTCTCGATTGGTTTGATGGCGGCGACCTTCTTGCCTCGTTGCACACACGCGGTCGTGAGCGCACTCGCCAGCCACGTCTTCCCAACGCCAGTGCCCGTCGCTGTGATGAACGCGCCCTTCATTTGCCGGCCTCCCAATCGCTGTTCGAACCGGAACCACCGAGCGAAGCAAAGGCCTCGATGGTTCGGTCGATGTGTTCTTGCCGGTGTGTGGCCATGGGTGTGAGCCGAAGCCTCGCGGTGCCCGACGCGACCGTCGGGGGCCTGATTCCCTGCACGAACACTCCTCGGTCGAGAAGGTGCGCCGAGAGTTGCATTGTACGCTCGTTGTCCCCGATCAAAATAGGGAGAATCTGACTCTCTCCGTCGGGGAGCTCGAAGCCGAGATCGCGGAGGCCGGTGCGCAGATGGCCGGCATTCTGGAGCAGAGTCAGGCGTGCCTCGTCAGCGTTACGAACGAGCTCGAGCGCAGCGATCGCTGCGCGCGCGACCACGGGTGGCGGCGCCGTTGAATACACGAAGCTCCGGGCGCGATTCCGAATGAGGGAGACGACCTCTGGGCTGCCCGCGACGAAGGCGCCCGCCACGCCGAAGGCCTTGCCCAGCGTGCCGATCAAGAGATCGGGTTGAATGCCCTGGGCTGCGGCAAGGCCTCGGCCGCTTGGTCCGAATACGCCCAGGGCGTGGGCCTCGTCGATGAGAAGTCCTGCGTCGAACGAGTCGGCAACGCGAGCGAGGTCAGCGAGGGGCGCGATCACACCGTCCATGGAGAAGAGGGAGTCGGTGATGATGAGGGCGCGCTGGGAGGCTGATCGGTGCGTTCGAAGCAGCGACTCGAGGTGGCCGGCATCGCGATGTGCGTAGACGTGAACCTTGGCTCGCGAGAGGCGGCATCCGTCAATCAGGCTCGCGTGATTGAGTGCATCACTGAAGATGACGTCGCCCGGGCCCATCAGCGCCTGAATGGCGCCGACGTTGGCAGCATATCCACTCGAGAAGAGCAGGGCGTCCGGGGCGCCCATGAAGTCGGCGTATGCGATCTCGGCTTCACGATGGGCATCCATGGTGCCGGTGATGAGTCGAGAAGCGGCTGCTCCGACCCCTTCGCCGTACGGGGAGGCCTGCGACGCGCGCACGAGATCTGGGTGGTTCGCGAGGCCGAGATAGTTGTTGGAGCAGAGGCACAGGACGCGTCTACCTGCGATTTCCACTTCTGGGCCCTGCGGGCCGGAGATACACAGGGGTGAGCGGAGGAGGCCGGCGGCTTCCAGTTCGGAGAGGGCCTGGCGGATCTCGGACTGAAATGCCATGGGCGATCTAAGCTCAGCGCTTCACGGCGGTCAAACCCGGCCTTTTGGCGCGGTGTTTCACGTGAAACATCCCTGCTGATTCCGCACCGGCACCCCGCGTTGCACGTGAAACAATCAGAGCTGAAGTTCCTCACGAGGATCTCGCTCGAACGCCTTCTCCACCGTCTCCAGCGCTTCCACCACCTCCTCGGAATCGCCGTCCGGAACGACGATCTCCAGATGCGCAATCAAGTCGCCGGCGGTCCCGCCCTTGTACTGGATTCCCTTTCCTCGCAGCCGTAGCTTCGACCCGCTCTGAGACCCAGCCGGGATCGACAGCTGGACACTTCCTTCTGGGGTCGGCACCGCGACCTTGGCTCCCGCATAGGCTTCGAGGGGAGTGACGGGCAACCGGACGTGTAGCTGCTTCCCACGGATCGAGAAGTAAGGATGCTTGGCCACCTTCACCTTCAGAAGAAGATCGCCGCTGGGGCCCCCCTGGCTTCCCAAACCTCCCTGGCCGCGAAGTCGGATCTTGCCGCCGTTCTTCACCCCGGCGGGGATTCGGACTTTGAGCGTCCGTTCTCCGTCCGCCGATCGCAGGCTGAGCTCCTTGGTGCAGCCGAGGACCGCATCGCGAAAATCAATCGTGACCTCCGACTCCAGGTCCGAGCCCTTCTGCGGAGCCCGGACATACGAGCGGCGACCCGACCGCCGACCTCCAAAAAGGTCCTCGAGGTCGAATTCGACAGGGCGCCCTCGGCCCCCGCCACCTACGCCCCCGCCGCCAAAAATATCCCCAAAGTCGAAGCCACCGGCCCCCTGGGTCCGCGATTGATACGCCTCCGCATCGAAGCCTTCTCGCAGGCCCATCTCCCCGAACTCGTCATAGAGCTTCCGCTTCTCAGGGTCAGAAACCACTCCATAGGCAGCCGAGATATCTTTGAAGCGGTCCTCCGCTGTGGCATCGTCCGGATTGCGATCGGGATGGAATTCCTTCGCCAGCCGCCGATAAGCCTTCTTGAGCTCCTCAGGGCTCGTATCGCGCGATACCCCCAGAATCTTGTAGAAATCACGGTCAGCCATAACGCACCAACATAAGCATTCGATCCGATTTTTCAACGGCTGACAGATCGTTCAGCACGCAAACACGGCGCTGCCAGGGCGCACAGAAGACAGTTATGTCTGTTTTATGGAATCTGAATGCCATTTTCGCCGCTTCTCATTCTCGTGTAGCGCTTCTTGCTGCCGATCGGGTCGCATGATACTCGCTCGCAATGGCTTTGGTCGATGTTAGCCGACTTCCGCAGCACGTCGCCATCATCATGGACGGAAACGGGCGCTGGGCTCAGGCGCGGGGGAAGGCGCGGACGGCAGGTCATGAACGTGGCGCGGACGCGGTTCGTGCGACGATGCGTGCGGCGCGACGACTCGGCATACCGGCGCTCACCTTGTACGCGTTCAGCGAACAGAACTGGGATCGACCACAGGCGGAGATCAACGCGCTCGTCGACTTGCTCTGCGAGCGTCTGGTGTCGGAACGAAACGAACTCGTCGACAACGAGATCCGTTTGTGCGCAATCGGTCGCCTGCACAAGCTCCCGCAACATGCACAGTCGCGATTGCAAACACTCGCTACGGAGACCGCGTCGAACGAGGGCATGACGTTGAACCTCGCGTTGTCGTATGGCGGACGCGAAGAGTTGATCGACGCGGCACAAGCGCTTGCAACCGATGTCCGTGATGGTCGGATTGATCCGGATGACATCGACGAAACTGCACTCTCCAATCAGTTGAGATCGATGGATGTCGGTCCTGTAGATTTGATGATTCGGACCGGCGGAGAACAACGCATCAGCAACTTTCTCCTTTGGGGATCGGCCTACGCAGAGTTCTATTTCACCGATGAGCTCTGGCCGGATTTCGACGCAAATTCGCTATATTACGCCATTCAGGCATACCAAGGACGGGAGCGCCGCTTCGGGCTCGTTCCCGAAGTCGAGCAAGACCACCCAGCCACGACAGCACGCAACGACTTGGAGCGCGCGCTATGAACGAAGCCATCGAGCAACCCCCCGTGAAGAAGCGATTGTCGGGAACCACGCTTCGCGTCGTCACCGTGGTGCCACTCGTTCCGATCATCATATGGATGATGTTCGGAGGGCCGCCCTGGTTGTGGCACACGTTCATCCTCACCGCGATCGCCATCGGCGGGTACGAGTTGATGGCGATGACGGTGCCGTCGTCGCGTTGGCTGCGCGCGTGGGGGTCGGGCTGTTCCGTGTTATTCGCGTACACGATCATTGTCATCAATTCGGCTACGGCGATGTACTCAGTCGTGTTGCTGATCGTAGTTGGCGCGATGGCGTGGAGCCTCTTGCAAGAAGACCCGCTCCACAACGCTAGCGTTCATATCGGCTGGCTGCTCGGCACTCCCGTTTACGTCGGGGGCAGTCTTGCGGCGGTCGCCCTCGTTCGTGATTTTCCGCCGACCGGCGCCTGGGTCTTTCTCGCGATGGCGCTCGCCTGGGGAAGCGACACCTCCGCCTACTTCGTCGGCCGAAAGTTTGGAAAGACCAAGCTAGCGCCCCGCATTTCCCCGAAGAAAACCATCGAAGGTGCGGCGGGTGGTTTGGCCGCGTCGGTTGTCTGCGCGGTCATCATCAGCTTCTTTCTGCCGGCGCTCGATGTCATCGATGCCGTGGCGCTCGGCGTTCTTGCCGGCGCCGCAGGCCAAGCCGGGGACCTCTGGGTGTCCGTACTCAAGCGGAGCAGCGGCGTGAAGGACAGCGGCGGCATCCTGCCAGGACATGGCGGCATCCTCGATAGGGCGGACGCCCTCGCGTTCACTGCCCCCGCGACTTGGGCATTTGGCCACTTCATTGCGGGCTTCTGATACGCTCCGGTCGTGATGATCGGGCACCTGCCAAAGTGTGCTTCAATCTCGATGGCGCTCATGTTTCTCGCGGCCTGTGCCTTCGCCTGTGATCGCGGCACGGGGTCAGACGCGCCTTCGGCGGAGGGGAGGAGCGTTCAAGGAAGCGCCGACGATGACTCGGCTCCGGCGGTGATCGATGCCGATTGGGTCGCGTCCAAGCTCCAGGCGCCGCCCCCACCGGACGCCAAAGATTGGCTCCGCGAAATCGAGAAGGATCCCATCGCGGCTCTCGAGAATATGGACCCGGGTTCGCTTCAGCCCAGAAAGGTCCGCGCTCCCGCGCAGGCTGCTGACCTTCGCGAACCGCAAGCCAGTCGCGGGAAAACCAACGCAAAACATGATCCGAACCGACCCCTGAGAGATTGGCCACCCACGGTTGGGCAGTTCTATCCGAACCTCGTCCTGAAAGACCAGACGGGCCAGGTCACTGCGATAAGCGACTTCCGCGGTAAGGTTGTCCTCGTCGAAGTTGTGGGACTCACCTGCCGCGCGTGTCACGCGTTTGCAGGAGGCAACGAAGCCAACGTAGGTCGATTCCGCGGCATCGAGCCGCAACGTGGACTCGACTCGATCGAGAAGTACGCGCGCGGTTACGCACAACTGTCACTCGATCATCCGGACATCGTGTTCGTCCAACTCGTGCTCTACGGACTCGATGGAAGAAGCCCACCCTCCGAAGAGGATGCGCGCGCCTGGGCAGTTCACTTCGATATGAATCGCAACAGGAACCAGGTCGTGCTGATCGGAGATCAGCGCTTCATCGGCCCGGAGACACGCCGACTCATTCCCGGTTTCCACCTGATCGATCAAAACGGAATTCTGCGCGCGATGAGCAGCAACGACCCGCGGCACGATAGGCTTCACGATTCGTTGCTGCCGAAGCTCGCGGCACTGGTGAACGGCCGCTGATCAGCGACCGGCCGCCTTCTTGATGGCGCGGAGGTCGAGGATCGCGGCGCCGTCTCCAACGACCATCGGTTGCTTCCCGTCCCACTTCTCGACCGCCCGTAAGTAAACGATTTCGGGGCTAATTGTCTCTCGCAGGAGCTCCTGAGCTTTGGCCTCTGCCTCGGCCCGGGCCAGCATGGCGTTCGCGGTGCCT
>CAYZDM010000159.1:0-6845 GCA_964476875.1 uncultured Sandaracinaceae bacterium
GAACGATGTAGGCCACCTGTTCGATGGTGTTGGTGGCGTAGATCGGCGCGGGGACGGCGGTGGCTGCGCTGATGCCCATTTGAGAGATGACCCAGTCTCGCCGGTTGTTACCAATGAGCGCCACCCCATCACCGGGTTGCACTCCCATCGAGATCAGCCCCTTCGCGAGATCGCGGACCGCGAGCCCGTACTCACGCCAGGTCGTTGAGACCCATTGGCCACCTGGCCCCATCTCGACCAGCGCTTTCCGATCGGGGCGTTCCGCTGCCAATCGCTCGATTCGTCCGGGTAGCGTCCAAGTCTCGTTCATCGGTGCCTCCAACGGAGTCGCCGACACTACCCGAATTCGCAGAGACCGTCTGTAGGAAAGCCACCTTGCAACGCGGACCGAGCTTCGGTACTCGTACGGAATGAAACGACGAGAGATCCTGTTAGTCGGGACCGCCACCGCGGTAGCCCAATCCATGCTCACCGCGACCGGATGCCATGCCAAGGGTGGGACCACCGCCGCAGCCACCGTGATCAGCACGTCGGAATCCGCTGCTTTCGCAACAGAGTTGGCTGCCTGCGTCCAAGTTGGAGAAGCGTGTTTGAGCCACTGCCTGCGATTGCTCTCCGGGGGCGATGCATCGCTCGGCCCATGCGCGACGACGGTGCGTGAGATGCTCGCGGTCTGCCGGGCGGTCGAAACACTGGCGCTGGCGAACTCTGCGCACCTGGCGCAGGCGGCTGCACTTTGCGCCACCGTCTGTGAAGATTGTCGGGTCGAGTGCGCAAAGCACGCCGGCCACCACGCTGAGTGCAAAGCGTGCGCGGATGCCTGTGAGCGAACGATCGCGGCCGCCAAGGCCATCGCGTCGGCTTGACCCGAAAGAGTGTGAACTATGGATGACTCGATTCGAGGCTCGTGCGTGTGTGGAGCGGTGGCCTATCGCATCGAAGGCCCGTTTCGAGGTTTTCAGTACTGCCACTGCAGCCGCTGCCGGAAGAAGAGTGGGTCATCCAGCGCCGCCAACCTATTTGTTCCGCTCGCCCAATTCTCGTGGGAGCGAGGCGAGGACAAGGTCAAACGGTTCGAGCTGCCCAACGCGGAATACTGGAGCACGTCATTCTGCACAGACTGTGGTTCTGCGACGCCTTGGTTGACGAGGAACGGTCGGGTGATGGTGGTCGGCGCTGGTGGCTTAGACGACGACCCCGGTGTGGCGCCGACCCGCAGCATCTACTTCGGGTCTCGGGCAACCTGGTACGCGCACGTGTCTGATCTCGAAATTCACGAGACGCGTCCACAGTCATAGGGTAGGCTCGCCGACGCGTGATGGAGGGTTCATGATTAAGTATCTCGCGGCTGGGTTGATCGTCTTGGCTCTGGCTTGTAGCTCCGAGTCGGGCCCCCCGCCTATCGACCCCCTGGCGACTGAATACTGCGCAGAGTGCTCGGAAGTGACGAACTGCGAGCGCGTGATCACGGACACGCTGGTCGTGCCATGCCCCGACGAGACCCGCGCGTGGTACACCTGCGTGACCGACAACGCCTGCGACGAAGCCCCCTGCCAAGAAGAATGGGCGGCCCGCCGTGTATGCCTCAGAAGGTCGCCAAAAGACCAGGTCTTCGTAGGCATTTTCGCCCGCCGCCCGGCCGCCAACCTCGGCCATCGCGGCACGGGTCCCACACGACCCGGGCATCCGTATCCGGAGAACTCGATCTCTTCGTTCGTCGCAGCGATGGAAGAAGGTGCCGATGGCGTCGAACTCGACGTGGAGATCACCAAAGACGGCCGACTGATCGTGATGCACGACGATACGCTCGACCGCACGACGAACTGCACGGGGTGCGTCAGTGAAATGACATTCGACGAGGTGCGGGCATGCCGCCTCCTCGACGGGGAGGGGAACCCAACCGACGAACAGCCGCCGACACTCTTGGAGACGTACAACGCGGTGGACGGCACTGCGCTCATCAACGTCGAGCTGAAAGTGTTCGAACCGCCCTGCCTGACAGATACCACCGGACCCGAGCAACTGGTCCCGCTCGCGCTTGCTACGGTCACTGAGATTGGTGGGGAGGGTCGAACGATATTCTCCTCCTTTGATGAAACCGCGGTCGACCTCGTCAAGACGGAGCGTCCCGGCTACTACTCGGCCCTGATATCACTGCAGTCGCGACCGGAAGACGTCGAGACGGCGATCCTTCTCGAACAGGATGCGATTCACCCCTCGATTCTCGTCTCCACCGAAACGGTTCAAGCCGCGCTCGACGCGGGCCTACAGGTGACCATCTGGGCACCGAGCACGGAGGCCTCGATACAGGAGCAACTCGACAAGGGCGCGACGGCGATCATCACCGATGACCCCGCGCTCCTCGCTGCCCTGCTCGGTCGCTAGGCTGCCACCCACGCTTCGGTCTCGCTCCAAAGGCGCGTGGCGACATCGGCGGCGGCTGCATCTCGGCTGGCCTGAGAGGACCGGCACTCCTCGTAGTAGAGACCACCGGGCAATGCCGGGTGAGTGGCGCAGTAGATCTGAGTCTGCGCGCCCTCCTCGGGGGTCTTGAGGAAGAACGCCTCGATGGGAGACAGCGCATCGCGGACTCTCTCAATCAGTCCGGTCCCCGCAAGGCCCTTCGCAGCAACGTTTGTGAAGACCGACCCCGGATGCAGGCAGTACGAATGCAGGTGAGACTCCTCTGCGTACCGACGCTGCAGCTCGTTGGTCATGTGCACCAGCGCGAGCTTCGAGTTGCCGTATGCCGTCCAAGAGTTGTATGGCCGCGTCACCTCGAAGAGATCGTCGTTCGACCCCTTCGCGTGAAGCTGTGAAACCACGTTGACGATCCGGGCGTCGCAGGTCTCGAGTCCAGACTTTTCTAACAGTGGAAGCAGCAGCAGTGTGAGGTGGGCTGTTCCGAGGAAGTTGGTGCGCCATTGGATTTCGAAACCGTCATCGGTGAGGCAAGGTTCTTTCCAGCGAGACAGCAGATCCAGGTGGATGCCGGCGTTGTTGATCAATACGTCGAGTCTTTCACCGTGGACCTCGGTGAACCATCGGACGAAACCGGCGACCGACTCGCGGGAGGAGAGATCGAGCGCATGCCCATGAACTCCTGAGTGCGTGTCTGGGTCCTGCAATGTTGCGCGAAGAGCCTCCACCGCCGCTCCAGCGTTCGAGCGCGTCGTCACCACCACGGTGGCCCCCCACGATGCAAGGGTGCGGGCTGTCTCAAACCCGAGGGAACCCGGAGTCGCTCCGGTGACGATGACCTTCTTGCCTCGGAGGTCTACCGGTTGAGCGTGCTGCGAGGTGACTACCCGCCTGCGTACGAAATCTCGAAAGCCAGCGACCGGTCGATTTTGCTCTGTTTTCTGTTGAACTGCGCCCATGGAATCGGCTACTGCGCCAGGATCGGCCAAGGTGCAGCGACCTCGAGCTCCAAGGCAAGTTCGAGGAGCGTCCGTTCGTCACCGAGAGGCGAGGCAAACTGGATGCCTATTGGCAGGCCTGCGTCGCTCCGCGCGAGAGGTAATGATATCGCCGGACCGCCTGATACGTTTTGAATCGGCGTGAACGGGATGAACCACTTCAGACGCTCGAGCGCGGTGTCGAACGGGACCTCTGGGCCGATGTAGCCGTGCTCCGGGGGCGGCATGCCCACAGTCGGGTTCATGAGGACATCGAACCGATCGAAGTTGCGCGCGTACCGAGCGGCGAACCGCCTGAGACGGAGCAGCGCGGCAGGCACCTGGATAGCGTTCTCGGTGAAGTAGTTAGCCAGGCCCTCGGTGAACGCCTCTACCTTGGTTCGATCGAACTCAGGATGAACGAGTTGCTTGCCAAATCGAGTAGCGGAAAAGGCCAACATTGCCCACAGCAGGAAAAAGTCCTCGTGAAAGCGTTCGTCGAACGGGGGCGCCACCCGCTCAACGGAATGGCCGAGGCTTTCGCAGAGCTTTGCCGCGGCGTTGGCAGCGGCCACGCACTCGGGGTGGGACGGCGTGTCGCGGTCGAGCTCCGTGAAGAACCCGATGCGCAGGCGACGGCCGGGATGCGACACGAGGCCAATCTCGGGCAGCTTCCGGTTCCGCCGGTACTGCTCCGCCGCGTGGTAAAACACCGCGGTGTCCCGAACCGAACGACTCAGCATGCCTTGATGGAGAATCTTGACCGGCAGCAGATTGGACCCTTCGACGTCGACCAGGCGACCCCGCGAAGGCTTCAAGCCCACCAGACCACAACATGACGCTGGAATGCGGATCGACCCTCCCCCATCGTTTGCGTGAGCGATTGGGACGACCCCCGCGGCGACCAACGCCGCCGAGCCACCAGACGAGCCGCCGGTGGAGAACCCAACTTTCCATGGATTGTGGGTAGGCCCGTGAAGCAGCGACTCGGTGGTTCCGGTGAGGCCGAACTCTGGGGTCGTGGTCTTTCCGAGATTGATCAGGCCGAGCGAAAGAAACTGGTCGACGAATGGCGTGTTCTTCTCGGCGGGCAGGTTCGGCAGTCCACGGGAACCATAGAAGAAGGGCGAGCCGGCGACCGCGTCCGTGTCTTTGATGAAGGAGGGCACTCCTGCGAACGCCCCCTCGCGAGGCTGTTGAGACTCCAAGCGAGCGGACTCGAACAAAGGGGTGGCAATCGCGTTCAGTACGGGCTCAACCCGCTCAGCCCGCGCAATCGCTGCTTCAACGGCCTCGCCCAGGTGAATCTCCCCTACCCGGATCAATCGGGCGATCTCGGTGGCGTCGAGGTCCCCAAGGACGTCGTCTCGCGACGCACACACCACGCTCGCTTCTTTGACAGACTCAGCTCGCACCCCAAACAAATATCACATAGCCTCACGCGATGGCATCAGGATCCACCAAGGCGATTGTTGCAGCGATGTTTGCCAACCTGGGAATCGCCATCGCCAAGTTCGTCGGCTACGCGTTCACTTCCTCGTCGTCGATGTTGGCTGAGGCCATACACTCGGTCGCCGACACGTCGAATCAGGCACTTCTGCTGTTCGGGGGTCGCCAAGCTGCGCAAGAGGCGACGCCCGAGCATCCGTTCGGCTTCGGTCGAGAAAGGTACTTCTGGTCCTTCATCGTGGCGCTGGTGCTGTTCACACTCGGCGGGCTCTTCGCGATCTACGAGGGTTTTCACAAGCTCGGAGAAGGTAGCCATGAGGTCGCCAATGCCCAGTGGGCGATCGGGATTCTCTCTATGGGCATCCTGCTCGAGGGATACTCGTTTCACACCGCTGTCGCGGAGTCGCGCCCACTCAAGGGGCGCGCGTCGTGGTGGGAGTTCATTCGCCACTCGCGCACGCCAGAGCTCCCGGTGGTGCTCCTCGAGGACTTCGGCGCGTTGATAGGCTTGGTCCTCGCCCTCGCCGGGGTGTCGACCGCGGCCATCACCGGAGACTCGCGCTGGGACGCGTACGGCACTATCGCGATCGGGGTACTTCTGGTGGTGATAGCCGCCGTCCTGGTGCTTGAGATGAAGAGCCTATTGATCGGTGAATCCGCGTTGGGCCCCATGCGAAAAACCATCATCTCGACCATCGAGGCGACCGAAGGCGTTCGGTCGCTCATTCACATGCGTACGCAACACATTGGTCCGGACGAGCTTCTGATCGCCGCCAAGGTGCAGCTGGATCCGGCCCTGGACACCAGCGGCATCGCGGCCACCGTCAATCGAGCCGAAGGGCGCATACGAGAGGCAGTCCCGCTGCGGTGTATGATCTACCTGGAGCCCGATATGTTCGACCCGAAGCACCCGGAGCGGTCGACGAGTCGAGGCGGGTCTGACACGATCTGAGCCAAGTCGGGAGAAGTGGCGTCATGAAGAGCTTTGAAGGCAAAGTCGCAGCGATCACAGGCGCGGGCTCAGGCATCGGTCGCGAGCTCGCCCTAGAGCTTGGGCGCCGTAAGTGTCACCTGGCACTCTCGGACATCAACGAAATCGGGCTTCAAGAAACGGTGGACGAGGCGCGCGGTCTTGGCGTCCGCGTCACATCGCAGCGAGTGGACGTCGCAGATCGTGACGCCGTCTACGCGTGGGCGGACGGAGTCGCGAACGAGCACGGCGCGGTCAACCTGATCTTCAACAACGCCGGAGTCGCACTCGCAAGCACGGTCGAGCGCATGAGCTACGAGGATTTCGAGTGGTTGATGAACATCAACTTCTGGGGCGTCGTGTACGGTACGAAAGCGTTCCTTCCCCACCTCAAGGCCTCGGGCGAAGGGCACGTGATCAACATCTCGAGCGTCTTCGGTCTCGTCGGCATCCCGAGCCAGAGCGCCTACAACTCGGCAAAGTTCGCGGTGCGGGGTTTCACCGAGTCCTTGAGGCAAGAGCTCGACATGATGGAATCCGTCGTCAGCGCCACCAGCGTTCACCCAGGCGGCATCAAGACGGGAATCGCGCGCTCGTCGCGCATCGACAGCAGCATCGGCGACCTTGGAATCGACAGCGTCGACACGCGGAAGAAGTTCGAGAAAGCCTTCATCACCAGCGCCGACAAAGCGGCGCAGGTCACCCTCGACGGCGTCCGACGCAACCAAAGGCGCGTTCTGATTGGTCCCGACGCTCGCGTGTTCGATTGGGTAGCGCGGCTGCTCCCATCGGCCTACCAACGAATTAGTATTGGGTACTCGAAGTTCACCGTCAAATAGGTCCCCGGTTCCGCTGTGAAACTCAAGTACATCCCCAACATGATCTGCATCGCTCGCATCCTCATGGTTGCGCCGATCGTGTGGAGTCTATTGGAGCGGCGCTACGCGCTTGCCTTGGGGTTGATCTTGATCGCGGGACTCTCCGACGCTCTCGACGGCTACCTCGCGCGACGATTCGACTGGCGCACG
>CAYZDM010000160.1:0-6836 GCA_964476875.1 uncultured Sandaracinaceae bacterium
CGATAGGGGAGCTTGCCGAGCTAACACGGGAGGCCCAGCCCAACGTGTCCAAGCACCTGAAGCTACTTCGGGAAGCCGGCCTGGTCGCAGTCCGCAGGCAGGGCACCCGTGCGTTCGCCCGCCTGTCCCCCGACCTCAATGGCGACCCCCTCCTCGCCGATGCCATTCGCTCCGGCCGGGAGCTCTGCAGCGAAGACGGCAGCCTCGAACGTGTCCCACATGTCATCAAGTCGCGTGACGAGGAAGCGCGCGCCTTCTTCGAGCTGCGGTCGGACGATACGACTGCACTCCCTGTCGCCGAGTGGTCCGCCTACCTCACGGCCCTCCGCACGCTGTTGCCGAGTCGCGAACTCGCGGTCGACCTCGGCACCGGCGATGGCGCACTCGTGGAGTTGTTGGCCCCGCTCTTCGATCGCGTCATCGCCATCGATCGTTCCGAGAACCAGCTCGAGGCCGCCGCCCATCGCCTTTCCAACCACGGCTACGACCAAGTCGAGCTCATCCAAGCCGCATACGATGACCCAGCCATCGTGGCGCGTGTTCAAGAGCTTGGTGGCGCGGACGCCGTGTTCGCGGTCCGGTTGCTTCATCACGCCCCGCGACCGCAGCAGTTGGTGTCGCTCTTGAGCTCGCTAGCGCGCCCTGGTGGCCAAGTGGTGATTATCGACTACTGCTCGCACGACGATGAGTTGATGCGTGAGCGGCAAGCCGATCTGTGGCTTGGATTCGAGCGCGAAGAGCTTCTTGGTTTCGCCAAGTCAGCCGGGTTGATAAACCCCGAAGTTTTTGTAATTCCCGCGGCGCGGTACGGGGCTGGTCCCGATGGCCACTTGAAGTGGCAGGTGCTCTCAGCGCGTCGCGGAATGAAAGAGGAGACAAGACCATCATGAGCCCAAATCCAGATCTGAAATACAAGGTTGCCGACCTTTCTCTTGCCGACTGGGGTCGGAAAGAGATCGCAATCGCCGAGCACGAGATGCCGGGTCTGATGGCGCTTCGACGTGAGTTCGGGGCCCAGAAGCCGCTCGCCGGTGCGCGCATCGCCGGTTGCCTTCACATGACCATCCAGACGGCGGTCCTCATCGAGACCCTCACCGAGCTCGGTGCTGAGGTCACGTGGACCAGCTGCAACATTTTCTCGACCCAGGACCACGCCGCCGCGGCGATCGCCGTCACCGGGGTTCCCGTCTACGCCTGGAAAGGCGAGACGGAAGAAGAGTACGACTGGTGCATCCTCCAGCAGCTCGCCGCATTCAAGGACGGCAAGGCTCCCAATCTCCTGCTCGACGACGGTGGAGATCTCACCGCGATCGTGCATGAGAAGTACCCCGAGATGTTCCAGGGTTCCGACCCCATCCTCGGCCTCTCAGAGGAAACGACCACGGGTGTGCACCGTCTCTACGAGATGGAGCGCGACGGCACGCTCAAGTGCCCGGCGATCAACGTGAACGATTCGGTTACGAAGTCGAAGTTCGACAATCTCTACGGTTGTCGCGAATCACTCGTCGACGGCATCAAGCGGGCAACCGACGTGATGATCGCCGGTAAGGTGGTGGCGATCGCCGGTTACGGCGATGTAGGCAAGGGATGCGTGCAGGCGATGGCCCGCGCAGGCGCCCGCGTTCTCGTCACCGAGATCGACCCGATTTGTGCGCTTCAGGCATCGATGGAGGGCTACCAAGTGGTCACGATGGAAGAGGCGGCTCCGATTGCCGACATCTTCGTCACGACCACTGGTTGCTGCGATGTCATCACTGGCGAGCACATGAAGCAGATGAAGAATGAATCGATCGTCTGCAACATCGGGCACTTCGATTCCGAGATTCAGATCGCGTGGCTCATGGATCCGGCCAACGGCATCAAGGAAGAAGAGATCAAGCCGCAGGTCGACCACTTCATCTTCCCCGATGGCAAGCGCATCATCGTGCTTGCTCGAGGCCGACTCGTGAATCTCGGTTGCGCTACCGGCCATCCGAGCTTCGTGATGAGCAACTCCTTCAGCAACCAGGTGCTCGCGCAACTCTCCCTGTGGATGGAGCGCGATCGCTACGAATCCGGCAAGGTCTACGTCTTGTCGAAGGAGCTCGATGAAAAGGTGGCGCAGCTCCACCTCGGCCAGTTGGGCGTCAAGCTCAGCAAGCTGACCCCGGCTCAGTCTGAGTACCTCGGCATTCCGGTCGAGGGCCCGTTCAAGCCGAGCTACTACCGCTACTGAGCCTCCATGGTCTCGCTTCTCATCGAGACATGGCGCTACTTCCAATCGCATGACGGGCGATTGCTCTCCGGGGCAATTGCCTTTTATGCATCCCTCGCGATCGCGCCGCTGGGCGTGGTCGCGTTGTTGATCGCCTCTCTGGTCATGCCAGAGCTCGAGGCTCGCGAGGAGCTGGTCGGCCAGGTCGGCGCCTTCCTCGGATCCGAGATGGCAACCTTCCTCGTCGAAGCGATCGTGCACCTGAGCGACGAAGCTACTAGCTGGGCCGCACCGATCATGGGCGCCCTCTTCATGATGTACATCTCCGCCCGTCTGTTCTCGATGCTACGGCGCGCCCTCAACCACATGTGGGGAATTCGGCCCAAGCCCCTGATCCATACGAGTCGGGCGGAGACGCTTCACCTGGCAAGGCGGAGGTTGCTCGCCTTCGCGATGGTGCTGGTTTTCGGGAGCTCCCTCATGGCTTTGGTGTTGCTGCACTCGGCGGCTGCAGCGGCAGCCCATCTCCTCGGAGACCGGGGATACATGCTGACGCTTGCCGAATTCGGGAGCGCGTTCGCGGTTCTCGCGCCGCTGATCGCCCTGGTCTATCGATGGCTGCCGGACGCGACCATCGCCTGGCGGGACGTCTGGGTCGGGGCGGCCGTGACGTGCTTGTTCGTGCTCGGAGGTTCTTTCTTGATCGGGCTCTACCTCGGCTATGCGAGCCCCGCCTCGATCTACGGCGCGGCGGGATCGCTGATCGTCCTACTCCTGTGGATTTACTACACCACCCAGATCTTCCTGATGGGTGCCGTGTTCACCCGCGCGTGGGCGGAATATCGAGGCAGAGCGATCGAGCCGCTGCCGTACGCGGACGTCGTCGAGACTCGCGACTACTCGGCGAATGCCTCGGCGAGCGACACATAGTGTGGCGCTTGCGCGGGAGCCTCTACCGTGGGGCCGTGCATGTGCTTCTCTAGAAAACCAAACAGCGCGCCCCATTGTTCCCGAGCGGCCGCACGCCACAGCAATACGTTGAACGCATGGATCTCACCTCGAAAGACGTGCAGTTCGCATTCCGTATTGCGGCGCTGAAGTGCATCGCTGAGGCGGACGGTGTCGCCGAGTAGCGGATCTGCGGTTCCCACAGTGGTGAAGAACGGGGGGAGCGCCCGGCTTCCTTCGGTGGCTGGCTTCTCGAATAGACGCAGTGGGCTTGCGAGCGGAAACTGGAGCGCCCGCTTCACGCGTCGGCCTAGGTACGAGTAGGCCGTCCCGCGAATCTCTCCCTTGATCCAACCCGGCATGCGTCGACTCTTGTCTGGGTCGCGCCAGAAACGCTTCACATCGTGAAGGTCGAGCAGTCCGTACAGCGGTGCGACGCACGCCAGCGTCACATCGCGCTCGAAGATGCTTCTCGTGAAGGGCTCCGGTCTTGGGTGAGTCACGCAATAGGAGAGGGCGGCGGCGAGATTGGCGCCAGCGGACTCCCCGATGATCGCCAATCGGCTCGTGTCCGCCCCGTACTTGGCGCCGTTGTCCAGCACCCATTCGAGTGCGGTGATCGCGTCCTTGAGTGGCTTCGGGTAGGTGTGCACCGGCCCGAGTCGATAGTTGATGTTGAAGACTTGGTAGCCCTGCGCCGCCAGGACGTACGCCATGATTCGGTGCGTGTCCTTCGACATCATCGAGAACGCACCACCGTGAATGTAGACGACCGACGGCAGCGGCCCGACCGCGTCCCGAGGCCGGTAGATGTCCAGCATGTGGGCCCGCTTTCGGGGCTCTTGATAGGGGATGTTGTGCTGGACGTGAACGCGTCGCCAACTCTGAATGACCCACGGCAGCACGCCGTAACCAAGTCGCGAAAAGTGGTTCGCGGCCTTGTCCACACCGTTGCGAACCAACGGCATGACCGAGTCACGGGGACGGGTCATAGCCCACTACTATATAGGATGATGGCGGCTACGAAAAGAAGCCTAGCTTCTTGAGGGCGCTCCCGTAGATGAACCGGATCATCCCATCGATTTCTTCAACGGTTTTCGAGGTATGCGGGTACCACACGCGCTCCTTCTTCGCGGCCCAACGGTCGATGAGAATCGGCTGTTGATGGGTGTATCCGCGAAGGCCACCAAGGCCGTTGACCTGTCCGACGCCACTTTCTTTCATGCCGCCGAACGGCGCTTCAGGTGCGCCATAGGCCATTGAGGCGTCGTTGTCTACGACCGAGCCGGTTTCGAGGCGCTTCGCGATGTCGATGCCCTTCTGAATGTTCTTCGTCCAGACGCTGCCGCTCAATCCGTACTGTGAGTCGTTGGCGAGACGAATCGCCTCCTCTTCGTCGGCCACTCGCATCACGGACACGACCGGGCCGAATGTCTCTTCGCGCATCAGCTCCATCGTATGATCGAGGTTGCGAACGAACGTTGGCTTGTAGAAGAGGCCTTTGGTGGTGTCTGACTCGCCACCGACTACGACGTCAGCCCCCTTCGCGCGGGCGTCTTCGACGTGCCGTTCGATGATCGACATTTGCTGGTCCCAGAACACAGCGCCCACGTCGTCTTCTTCTCCGGTGCCGTAGCGGAGCTCGCTGACGATGTTCTTTACTCGCTCTTCGAACTCATCGGCGACGCTTTCGACCACGTACACGCGCTCTACGCCCATGCACACGTGCCCGGAGTTGATCATCGAGTTGAATACTGCGCCACCTGCTGCACGCTCGATGTCCGCGTCCGCGCAAACGATCATCGCGTCTTTTCCGCCTAGTTCCAGAGTGCAGGGGATCAGTTGCTCCGCACATGCGGCCGCGATCTTCTTTCCTGTGCGCACGCTTCCCGTGAACGAGATCTTTTGTACGCCGCCGTTGACCAGGGCTGCGCCCGTCTCTCCGTCCCCGTGTAGTGTCTGCACGACGCCTTCCGGGACGCCGGCCTCGGTCAAGATCCGAACCGCCCAATCGCTCGAGTAGGGCGAAACCTCCGACGGCTTCAGGATCACGGCATTGCCGGCAAGAAGTGCCTGCACAGTAGGGTTCATCGCCAATGCAAACGGGCCGTTCCATGGCGTGATGATCCCGACGACGCCGAGGGGGCGGTAGTGCATCAGGAGTTTCTTGTAGGGACGAAGATAGCCGTGAAGCTTTCGCTTTTCGTCCGAGAGCTCCTTCACCGCCCGGCCGCACCAGAAATTGATGTAGTCACAGCTCGGAAGGACCTCCATGATCAGCGTTTCAAGATGCGTCTTGCCCGTCTCATCCATGAGCGTCTTCACGACATCTGCGCGCTTCTCCACGAGCACGTCGATCGCGCCGCGCACAATACGTGCGCGCTCCGCGATCGGTAATCGTGCCCACTCCACTTGGGCGTCGCGCGCGATGGCGATGGCGCGCTCCACGTCTGCCTGAGTGTTGACGACGATCTCCCCGACCGGTTCGCGCGTCTTCGGGCTGCGGATCCCGAGCCTGCGGCGCCCTTCAGCGGTGGGAGAAAGTGCTTCGACGATGGCCATGCGTTCGCTCCTGTGGGTCGGGGGCCCAGAATGCCCAGAGTGAAACACGTTCTACTGACAGGACGCCCAAACGCAAGCCTAGCATTACTGTAATATTACACTTATATTTCAAATCATGCGGTCTTCCTTTTGGTTGGTGCTGGTTTGTCTGCTTTGGGTGGGTTGCGGGGATGCTCCCGCGGGCAGCGCGCCGCGATTTGGCGCGGGAGGAAATGGGGGAACCGACGGTGGGCCGCTCTCCTGTGACTGCGCCTTCGGGGAGGAGTGCTCGGACGAGGGACTCTGTGTGTCGATCTGCGGCGAGGTCGCGGCCTGCGTGTTCGGCGGGACCGTTCAGTGCTGTGGCGCGGACTCGGTGTGTAGTGACGGTCAGTGTGTCGCGAGCTGCGGTGCCGATGTCGAGTGCAACGGCGTCTGCTGTGACGGGGCGGAGATGTGCTTCGACGGTTCATGTGTGACGCAATGCGAGGATCCCACGCAGCTTTGTGGGCAAGCCAGCGAACTCTGCTGTGCGAGCGATGAAGCCTGCATCGGGGGGGGTTGTGTTCCGCTCCGAAATGAGTGCGACCTGGGGGAAGATTGCGAGATCGACGAACTCTGTGAACCGAGCCTGGGTGTGTGCATCCCGCGCGATGCGGTCGAGGTGTGCGAGTTCAGGCCGCCGGTTGGCGAATTTGAACCGACGATTGGTTGCCGATGGACGCCTCCCGCTGCGCCCAACGGTGCAAGCAATGAAGACCTCGAGATCGCCGGCATGGCGGAGGTCGTGATGACGCCTTCCGTGGCCAATCTCACCGATGACAACGGTGACGACGTGACCGACATGCTCGACATCCCCGATGTCGTATTCGTGAGTTTCGACTACGAAGAGGACGGTTGTTGCACCAAGCGTGGGGTAGTGCGGGTCGTGTCTGGTGGGTGCAACGCCGACGGGACCATGACGACCCATGCAACGCTCAAGGGGCTGACCTCGGACGATTGGATCGGGAACTCCACCGGCATCGCGCTCGGAAATCTCCATCCGGATGATGTCGACGAGGAGCGCGTCCCCGAGATCGTTGCGACCTTTCGGAACGGCGGCACCGTCGCGTGGCGGCGGATTGCCGATGACGGGTCCGCCTGGGAAGTCCTG
>CAYZDM010000161.1:0-4068 GCA_964476875.1 uncultured Sandaracinaceae bacterium
GGGACCGATGGCCGAGGCGGGCGCGAAGCCAAAGTGAACTTCGCAAGCTCCGAGTGGCAGCAAGGTATCAGCGACGCCACCATCGCCAGAACAATCGTCGGCGGCAAACCCCCCGCCATGCCCGCCTTCGCCGAACTCCTATCCCCCGACCAAATCACCCACCTAGTAACCCACCTAAGATCCCTAGCCCCCCAATAAAAGGGGTCAGACCCCTTTTTCGAAGGGTTAAAAACGCAGTGGCGAAGAAGGGGACAGTCCCCTTTTCGGAGGGGTTAAACGTTTTCGGCTAGGAACTGGGCGATTAGGTCGGCTACGGAATAGACGCGGAGGAAATCACCGTCTGCGAGCGACTGGACGTGGGGGCGGGTGTTGGTGCAGGCGATTCCCTGAAGGGCGCCGCTGTCGCGAATCCTGTCGAGCGACTCCTCCGCGAACACGCCGTGGGTGCATACAGCGTAGACCTCACTTGCGCCGGCGTCCCGGTAGGCCTGCGCCGCCGAGATCAGGGATCCGCCCGTGCGGATCATGTCGTCGTAGATGACCACGGGGCGATCCTGAACGTCCGCGGCGAGGGCGGTGATCTCCGTCTGCGTGTCGGATAGGCGGCGTTTGAAAACGAAGGCCGCGTCGACGAGGAGGCCGTTGGCGAGGCTCTCGACCCATTTCGCTCTCCCCGCATCGGTCGCGCCTAGAACGAAATCTTCTCCGCCAAAATCGCGAATCGCTTGGAGCACGACCGAACGGGCATGCAGGTGAACCGGGCGAATGTCCCCCGAGAAGTACTGGGGGATGCCCTCAGAATGCAGATCGATGAGCACGGCGCGGTTCCCGGAGCCGGCCGCCGGGATCGAAGACAGCAGACGCGCCCTATTCTTTGCGGCGACGATCTCCCCTCGCCTCGAGGATCGCTCCATCGTTTGATAGCCGAACCAAGGCAGCACGAGTGTCAGCGTGTGGGCCCCAAGGTGCACCAGCCCGCATGCGAGGTCGTAGATCTCGAGCGTGTCTGAATCGTCGACCGTGCCGCCGACCAAGACGACATCGTGGCGTGCGCATTCGGTTTCGATGCGACGGTATCGCTCGCCGTCGGGGAAAACTCTGCGCTCCACCACCCCCAAGTCGAAATCACCGGCACCGGCGATGTCCTCGCCGAGCTCTTCGTAGCGTTCTGTTGCGAACAGGAGCGTGGGTAGTGTCATATGAATCTCCCGCGCAGGATAGACTGATTTCGCACGCTAGTGGTTGGCCAAAACGTCCAGAAGCACTTCGGGTAAATCGGTCATGATGCCGTCGACCCCCACCGCCAGCAGTTCTTCCATCTCGACGGGATCGTCGACCGTCCAGACGTGGACCTGAATGCCGTGACGATGCGCGGCTTCCACGAACTGAGGGGTGATGACCTTCATGCCCCGGAAGTGCGGCGGAATCTGAAGGGCGTCGAACGCGAACATGGCGTGCTTGGAGACCCCACCCAGAGCGCGTGCCCAGAATCCCAGCGCACCCTTTCGACCCGGCGATGTCGCCACCCTCCCGCGGCTGTGCTTTCGAAATGCGTCGGTCATCTCGTCGTGTTCCGAAGCCACGAGCACCCGGTCGTGAATTCCATGATGCTCGATGAGCTCCCAGAGCCGACGCGGGATGGAAGGGTCATCCGGCTTGATCTCCAAGTTGTATCGAACGTGTGGGTCCAGCTCGAGCGCCTCTTCCAGGGTGGGGATCCGGGCGTCCGCACCCCGGAACGCGTAGCTCCCATCCTCGATGAAATGGTAGCCAGCGTCGAGCTGCTGCAGTTCAGCGAGAGTGTGGTCCCGTAGGTTGCCTTGACCACTGGTTGTTCGTTCGAGCGTCCGATCGTGGAAGCATACGAAGTGACCGTCGGACGTCTGGTGCACGTCGGTTTCGATGTGCGTGTACCCGAGAGCGACCGCATTGCGAAACGCCAACAGTGTGTTCTCGGGCCGGCGCTTGGCGCCACCGCGATGGGCAAAGGCTATCGGGGTCGTCGGGCCGAAGTACGGGCGAGGCATCGAGCAGCTAGCATAGCGCGCTTTGTCTCTTCTACAGCGCAACACTTGTCGGTCGGCGATTTTCTGTCCATCGTGGCGCTCGAAGGGGGCCGCGAATGGCGAAGGACTTGGCGGGAAAGGTCGCGATCATCACCGGAGGCGCCGGGGGCATCGGCAAGGCATTGGCGGAGGAACTGGCACAAGTCGGCTGCTACGTGGTCCTGGCCGACATCAACGGCGACCTATTGGAGCGAACCGCTGACGAGCTTCGCGCAGCCGGCGCTCAACTCGATGCGAAGATTGTGGACGTACGTGACGCGGCTCAAGTCGAGTCGCTCGTGCGGAGCGCTTTCGATGAGTTGGGTCGCATCGACTACCTGTTCAACAACGCCGGAGTGAATGTCTGCGCCGAGCTCCGAGACACGACGCTCGAAGATTGGAACTTGCTGATCGACGTCAATCTGCGCGGCGTCGTGCACGGCGTGCACGCCGCGTACCCCATCATGTGCGAACAGGGCTTCGGACACATCATCAACACCGCCTCGGCGGCCGGACTAGTGCCCGCCGCGGCGGAGGGTGCGTACGCCGCGACGAAGCACGCCGTTGTCGGTCTGTCGCTCGCTCTGCAGATCGAAGCCGCCTCGTTTGGGGTGAGGGTGAGCGTCGTGTGCCCAGGCTTGGTCGATACGCCGATTCTCGACTCCACCAAGTACGTCAACCTAGACCCTGAAGCCATCAAGAAGATCGCTCCCGAGAAACCGATCCCGCCCCGCAAGGCCGCTCGTCGGATCCTCCGCGGGGTCGAACGCAATCAGTTCTACATCGTCATTACCGCTACCGCGCACGCGCTCTGGCGGCTTCACCGCTACATGCCGAGAACGTCGCTCCGAGTCGGGCAGATCGCGGCGCGCATGTTTCGGGACAGACGCGTTGAGAGCGACTGAGCTCAGATGAACTCGCGTCCGATACCGATGACCCGAAGGGCGCGGTAGTGAATCTTGAACTCGGCCGGTCCAACCCCAGGCGCTTCACCGTCGATGTCCATCCATGCGGTGTTGGCGAGCATGTCCACTTCGACGTGTTTGCCACGGTACGTACTGACGATAGCCGAGCGAACGTGCGTGCCTTTGTAGAGCCCTGCCATTACCGGCAGTCCACGCAGCGTCGATGCCGCGCGGATCAAGATCACGTCGAACAAGCCGTCCGCGACGCGGGCCTCCGGCGCAAACATCATGCCGCCGCCAGCCCACCGCCCGTTGCAGACACAGAGGTTACTGACCTCGTGTTCGCCCTCGTCCTTACCATCGACCCGTAGCCGGATTCGCGCGGGCTTGTACTTCATCTGCGCCCGCAGCACGGCTTTGAAGTACTTGGCCTTCCCACTGCTTTTCGAAGGAGAGGCAGCCACGATGCGGTCGACGAGACCGCCCATCCCCATCGACGTGATGTTGATGAAGAAGCGCGACTCTGTGTGCCCCTCATCGTGTACGTATTGGACCCATCCCACGTCGATCGGCACGGCTGGCTTGTCGCGGATGACCGCGCACGCGGTTTCGAGCTCGTCAGCTCCTGGGATCAATCTGCGGAAGTCGCCGCCCGTGCCAGCGTGCAAGACACCGAGGGTCACCTCCTCGTTGACCCCCGATTGCATGATCCCGTCGACCACCTCGCTGTGCGTCCCGTCACCGCCGAAGGAAATGATGGTTCGCACCCCGTCGGCGATCGCTTCTCTCCCGATGCGCAGGCCGTCCCCGCGCGAGGCGGTGAGGCGCAGGTCCACTGGGCCGAGCGCGCTCCGGATCTGCTCGCTCAAGCTCGACCAATTGTCGCCAACGAAACCGTGTCGGGCCATCGGGTTGGCGATGACGAGAGCTTTGCTCGGGTCAAACATTGCAGAAGGCCTCGTACCGCATTTCCGCGGTTTCGGGTAGAGTGGCGCGATGCTCATCAGGTTCCTCGGCGCGATTTTCCTGCTGTCACTCATGGGTTGCGGAAGCAGCGGGCCCTCCAACGGCCCGGGCCCCGACGCTGGAACCCCTGATGGCGGCGAGCCTGATGGCGG
>CAYZDM010000161.1:4168-6811 GCA_964476875.1 uncultured Sandaracinaceae bacterium
CCTGATGGCGGCGAGCCTGATGGCGGTGTGCCACCTACGTCCTCGATCATCGTCGACACCGAGTGGCTCGAGACGCACCTGGGCGATCCCGATATCCAGCTAGTAGACACTCGCGCTGTTGGTTACCAGGACGCCCGGATACCGGGGGCCATCCATCTGACCCCCTCCGAATTGGCGACCACGGTCGACGGTGTTCCGGCGCAGATCGCGCCGCCGGTTCAGGCAGAGCCGGTTCTGCGCGAAGCCGGCCTGAAGAACGACGTCATTGCGGTCGTGTACGGCGGGCCACCGGAGTACGACCCGGGGCGCGTGGTTTGGTCTCTTCGATACTACGGCCATGTCGACGTTCGCTACCTCGACGGGGGCTACGCGGCATGGGTGGCCGCGGGGGGGGCGCTCGACACGGATCCCCCCAACACGGATGCGACGGAGTACACGATCGTTGCAGTCGACGAGAGCCTACGCGTCATCGGCGATTGGGTGCTTTCCCAGCTCGGCGATCCTCCGTACGACATGCCCGACATCCAGCTGGTGGATGCCCGGTCGGACGGCGAGTACGCGGGCGGTCACATCCCAAGCGCACGGAGCGTCAACTGGACACGAAATCTCCAAGACGGGTTTCTTCGCACCGATGCCGAGCTCGACGCGCTCTATGACGGCATGGACCCCGCGACCACGACAGTGACCTATTGTGCCTCCGGTTGGCGCGGCGCATTCGCGTGGTTGACCCTGATTGCACACGGATACAGCGATGTGCGCTTGTATGACGGTTCGTGGAACGAATGGGGCAACGGGGAGTTCCCCGTAGAGCCCTGAGCAGAGTTCGTTTCGCGGGACAATCCGCCGGTGAGCTGGTATCGCGGGGCGTGTCCGATCTCTTTCCCCGTCTCACGCGCGCTGACTCGCGGCCTGCCCTCTTCGTCGCGCAGGAGTCGTGGACCTACACGGAGCTTGCTGGCGCTTCACTCGAGCACGTAGCCTTGCTTGGTCGAACTGGCGTCCAATCGGGCGATCGCGTCGCGGTATGGGCGCAACCGGATCTGTCTACCGCTGCTGCCATGATTGGGAACGCTGTTGCGGGCGTGACCACGGTGCCGCTCAACCCCAAGCTCGGGTTGCGTGAGCTTCGTCATATTTTCGATGACTCCAAGCCAAAGCTTGCGTTCTGCGCAGAGCGACAACTGCTTCCGCACGAAATGGTGGGCGTCCCGTCCCTCCGGGCGGCGTACTCCGCGAACGCAGGATCGCTGCCGGCGCTTCCTGTCGACGACTCGCCGGCCCTGATTCTGTACACCTCCGGCACGACCGGCCCGCCAAAAGGGGTAGTGCTGACGCGGCGAAACATCGCGGCCAACCTCGATGCGTTGGCCGAGGCTTGGGACTGGACTGGTCGCGACACGGTCGTGCATTCCTTGCCCCTGATCCATGCACACGGATTGGTTCTCGGCCTGCTTGGAAGCCTAAGAGTCGGAGGAGCGCTCCACTACGTCCCCCGATTCACGCCCGAGAGCATCGGAGCAGCGATCGACGACCCGCGCCACGAGCAAACCGTGCTCTTTGCCGTGCCCACTATGTTTCACCGGATTGCCGAAGCTGCCGAAAACGATGCCGGCCTTTGCAGAGCACTTCGCCGGCCGAGGCTACTCGTTTCGGGTTCGGCCGGGTTGTCCCTGCGGGAGCACGAGCGGATCCAAGCGCTCACCGGGCGTGGTGTTCACGAGCGGTACGGTCTGACCGAGACGCTCATCAACTGTGGGGTTCCTGCCTCCCGTGCGCCGATGCCCGGCTACGTGGGGCCCCCGCTGCCCGGCGTAGAGCTCAAGCTGGTCAACGATCAACGCGAAGAGATTGACGCACGGGATGATCAGACGATCGGCGAGGTCGTGGTACGGAGTGCCGCCGTGTTTGCCGGGTATCTCAATCGTGACGACGCGACGGCCAAAGTCCTCGACGACGAGGGTTGGTTCTTCACGGGCGACCTCGCCACGCGCACCGAGCAGGGGGTGATCCGCATTCTGGGCCGCCGGAGCACGGACCTCATCAAGACCGGCGGCTACAGGGTCGGCGCGGGTGAGATCGAGGCGTGCCTGCTCGAGCACCCTTCGGTTCGAGAAGTGGCGGTCGTCGGGATCTCGGACGCCGACCTCGGGCAGCGCATCGCGGCTTTCGTCGTCTTGCGAATTGACGAACCCGAGGATTCGGTCGCGCTCACGAGCTTTGTTGCCGAGCATCTCAGCCCCCACAAACGTCCGCGCGAGGTCCAGTTCATGACCGAGCTCCCACGCAATGCCATGGGTAAGGTTCAGAAAAAGCTTCTAGGCGGTTAGGGGGAGGGCGTCCCGCGTGATTCCGCAGGCCGATGCGACGTCGTCGCGATAGGCGCGCCATGCATCGCCGGCTTCGCCCATGGCTCCGACGACGTCCGCGCGGTCGCTCGCAGGTAGGAAGTTCAACATCACATGCCAGGCCGCTTTTCGGTGCTCTCCCTCGACGGAACGATGGGCCTTCGTTAGAGCCAGGCATTCTACGGGCAGCCCGTAGTGCTTCGCCAGCGGGTGATCCTCGAGAGGTGGTTGCGGGCGAGGCGGCGCTGACGCGTCCAGCTCGTGCCGTTCGTATGGCGTTCCCTCTATGAACAGCGTC
>CAYZDM010000162.1:0-6774 GCA_964476875.1 uncultured Sandaracinaceae bacterium
ACTACAGCGCACCCCTCAGTATTGGGGTTCGTGTCGGCGCACTCCTCGAAACAGACCTCGCATAGCCCTATGTCGCTCTGATTCTCGCACTGGTCGCACAGCTCGCCCGTGCCGCCAGTGCCTGCCGTGCCGCCGGTCCCTGCCGTGCCGCCGCTGCCCGCTGGGTTGGTGGTGTCGTCACCGCAGCCGAGCACCCCCAAGGTGCCAGCCAACAATGCGATCATAAAAAGTTTGCTCAGTTTCATAATTCTATCCCCTCAATACGAGATCCGAGGATCCCGCTCATTCGTATTCCGTTACCGTCCCTTGCCACCTGCTACAACGCTCCGCACTGTTCGAGGGCGATGACTGCGCACTCTTCACCAGTCTGATCTAGGGCCCTGCAGTCGTCATAACGTTCCTCGCAGGCGGGTATCCTGTCCGGCGCGTCGCATGCGCTGCAGACACTGGACGCATCGCCGCCGCCGTTGTCGTCACCGCAACCGATCACGCCCAAGGTGCCAACCAGCAGCGCGACCACAAATAGTTTGCTTAGTTTCATCGTCCCATCCTCTCATTCGATTCAGCCCGACCCTAATACGCGATGTAGGGTCAAAGACAGGGTTCGCGACATTCACTTTCGGCAAGAACCCGCAGAAAAGCGCCCAGCAGCACGACCGGCTGCGCCATTCTTCGGCTGCTCGGCGTGCGGGATTGCTAGGTGGACGGCACCTGCATGATAGGACGACGGGCTTGCAGAGTTTCCGACGGGAGCTCTGCAAACAGTCGGCGATACCGCGCAGCGAAACGGCCGAACTGCCACTCCCCGTGTTGCAGGAGCACTTCGGCGACGGTTGCCTCCTCGGGATCCGCTACACGCAAGGCACGCTCAACCCGGTGAAGGTGTCTCAGTAGGAGGTAGCGAGCCGGCCCTACCCCGTAACGCTCTTTGAAGGCCGTTCTGAGTGTCCGTTCGGAGACGCCGGCTGCAGCCGCCAAATCCGTTACGACGACAGACTCAGGGGAACGCTCCTCGAGCAGCTCGAGGGACCGACGGATGATCTCCCGTCGTGGAACTTTCGGTCGTCCGGTCGGGTGACGCTCGCCCGCTTGTGGCTGCCCGAGAATTTCGTTGGCGAACTCTCGCAATTCCGCCGCAGCAACGGTCGATGCAACTGAGGACTCGAATTGTGGGTGCTTGGCGGCAACGGCCATGACTTCGCGAACGGAAGCGCGAAACTGATTTGCGCGTTGACTGTGTAGACGAGTCACTCGACAGGTCATTTTTTCGGATTCCGAGGAGGCCTCTTCCGGATCGCAGCAACGGTCGAGCTCGTGGGTCGGAATGAAGATCGAGCACCAATCATGTTCGATGCTGGAGGTGAGGCAGAAGTCACATCCGGGACCCAAAATTGCCGTTGAGACGTCATCCAAAGCCACTCCGTTGGCCGAATGCGCCTCCGCGTGAGTCAGGGGCACGAAGAGTAGGTACCCATCGGACCGTGACTGGCCCTCCGTGATGTTGCCGCTACCCTCGCGCCCCTCTTGGATATGAACCCGGGAAAGGTCGAGGTGGCTAACTCCCCAACTTGAACGTCTCGGATTCCGAATTAGCATTCGGAAGTCTGCGTCGCGTACCGAGCTCGCAAAGGCATCGAAGTCTGTGTAATCTGCTGATTGCAGGACGACTCTCCTAGCTTGGAATTCTTGCCGAAACTGCCAAGACGGTACCCGAGCCTGAGCAATCGAGAAAGCCCTCAGAGGAAAGAGGCGTGATCATGGAGCTTTGGAGCCGTTCTAGGCATGCTCGAGCACGATGACCCACACTGCGGTCGCGAATGCCTGGACGAACGACAACCACGAGGGCGACAGGTCGCCGAGAAGGGCATAGCCGGCCGCAGACGCGGAAGCGCACACCAGTGCGATCCCCAACCAGAGCAGAAGTATTCTTGTCCGGCTCCAACCGCCGGCTCTCATTCCAGTCGTGCCCGCAGCGGCCTCCGGAAGATTGGAAATGAACACGGCTACCAGCATGGTCATGCTGACGCTGCCATGTTCGAGTACGCCCAAACCGATCACTACGGACTCAGGCACGCCGTCGAGGATGATCGCGAGAACAAGCGGAACGACCAGCTTCGATTGGTGGTTGGCATTGACGGTCTCGCGTTGTCTGCCGCCAATCCCTTCAATCAGCATGTCGCTAAAGAAGAACGTGAAAGCCCCCCCGAGGAACCCCAGCGTGGGAAAGCCGCTGCCCTTGGCGAGTCTCACTGCTTCGAAAACCAATTCATAGGCTGTCGCAGAGATCAGCACCCCAGCACCGAACGCCATGATGATCCCGAGTGTCCGTTTGCCTAGCGTCACCCAGGACGCAAGCAACCCCCCCAGGACCAGGGAAGAGGCCGCAATCAGGCCCCATAGGAACGCACTCCACATGCTTGATGCATGTGAGTCGCTGTTGGGCGGACTTCAAGTTCAAAACAGGATAGCGCGAGGGGATCACGAAAACTTTGCACGACGTTGTCCATGCGAGAACGGCGCGTACAGGTTCTTGCGTATTCAATTTCGGCAAGAACACTGGGCCCAGTTAACCATAGCGGCCGATGTGGTAGGCACATGACATGTCCAGCCGATCCTTTTCATCAATCGTGCTCCGCCGAACCTTCGTACTAAGCGTGCTCGCATTGACGACAGGGATGCTGCTTTTCGCTGTCTCGGGCTGCAGTGACGACTCCCCGCCGCAGACGACCGAGGGCACGATTTCGGGACGCGTGATCGTGCCGCCGAATCACGTACTCGAAGCGGAACCCAATGACAGTCCCGACGAGGCCCAGGTCATCGTGAAGGCTTCGAGAGTCTCTGGCGCAGCTGCTGCTACGGATCCGGGCTTCGAGCTGCCGGGGACAGGGGTCGAGGCGCAGGACCTTTTCCGCGTGACGACCACGGTCCCGGTACGGGTCACGCTCATCATCGGCGCCAACGAACTCTACACCTATGACCCGGCGAGCGAACCCCCGATCGAAGTCATGAACGATCTCGATCTCGCCGTGCTTGACGACCAAGGAGACCTCGTTGAGCTCTCCGAGGGACTCATCGAGACGGAGACGGTCGACATCTCCACTGCGGGCGAGTTCGTCATCGCCGTCCGAGCTGCCGCAGGCTCGAGCCCGTACGTCCTCGGCGTAACCCCTCTGCAGCTCCTTTCGGATGCCGGGGCGGCACCCGCGCTTGCTGTCCCCTCGATCGCCCCAGAGTTCGTTCCCGGCGAAGTTCTGATGAAACCACGGGGCGCTGGGGGAGTCTCGCTGAAGAGGCGGAACGGACTCGCCAGTTCGCACGGCGCTGTGTATCAAAGGACCGTTCCCCCGGACGTCGACATCCTCCAGCTCCGCGGGACGACGACCTCTGCCAAGCGTCGTGGGGGCCAGCTCCTGGTAAAAATCGATCCGTCTAAGACCGGGCTGCATTTGCTTCGGGCAGCGACCGTCGAGGTGGTCAAGCGCCTGCAGGCCGATCCCGCAGTAGCGTGGGCGCAGCCCAACTATATCCGCAGGGCTCAACTCACTCCCGACGACGAAGACTATTCGCTCCAGTGGCACTACGAGCAGATCAACCTGCCCGACGCCTGGGACACGACCACCGGGTCGGACGAGATCATCGTCGCCGTGCTCGACACCGGCATCTTGTCAGAGCACCCAGACCTCGCTGGGCGATTGATCCCAGGATACGACTTCATCACCGACGAGTTTAGAGCGCAGGACGGAGACGGCATCGACGATGACCCGGAAGATGCAGGCGATGATCCCGAGAACCAAAGCAGCAGCTTCCACGGGACTCACGTGGCCGGGACCATCGGCGCCGCGACGAACAACGGCATCGGGGTGGCGGGCGTGACCTGGCAGACTCGCATCATGCCGGTGCGCGTGCTCGGCGCGGGCGGGGGAACGTCGTCGGAGGTCTCACAAGGGATTCGCTTCGCGGCAGGCCTCACGAACGACTCCGGCACGGTACCGAACGAGCGGGCGCACGTCATCAACATGAGCCTCGGCGGCGGCGGAACCAGCCCGATTGAACAAGAGGCTGTCACGGACGCGCGCAACGCGGGGACGATCGTCATCGCTGCGGCCGGAAACGACAGCTCGTCAGACATGTATTCCCCAGCCGGCCTCGATGGGGTGATCTCCGTATCGGCTTCCACGATCAGCGGGACCAAAGCTTCCTACTCCAACTACGGAGACAAGGTGGATGTAGCGGCGCCTGGCGGAGAGTTTTGGGATTCCAATGGCGATGACAACCTGGACGCGGTCCTCAGCACGCTGGGGAATGACGAAGGTCGTTTCCTTTACAGGTACTACCAAGGGACATCCATGGCCTCCCCGCACATGGCTGGGGTCGTTGCCCTCATGCTGGCCGTCAATCCCGAGTTGACGCCCGATGACATCGATATGCTGCTCGCGGGAACCCACCCTGACACCTCCACCCGCATCACACGCGACCTAGGCCAGCCAGGCCGCGATGACTTCTTCGGGAACGGGCTGATCGATGCCGCTGCGGCCGTCATCGCCGCCAGCGAGGTCACGGGCGCGGGTGAAGTCGATCCAGTCGGATCGAGGCTATCCGTGTTGCCGGCCTCACTCGACTTCCGCGAGTTCCTGGGCACGTTGCCGCTCGCGGTGACCAATAGTGGTACCGGGACATTGAACGTCACCTCGATCACCACGGACAGCACCTGGCTCACGGCAGCACCGTCGTCAGGTGAGGCGCCGCTTTCGGTCGAGGTCACAGTCGACCGGAGCGGCCTCGCGGACGGGTCGTACATGGGGACGGTGCAAATCGAGACCGATGCGGCAGACGGCCCCTCGAGTATCAACGTGAGCGTTGCCATGACCTTCGGTGAAGTGAGCTTGGGTGATGCCGGGCCCACGATCGTGCGGGTTCTGACCGCGGACGGATCGGAAGTCGTCGCAGAAGTCGAGACCGATGCAGCGCAGAACTACGGGTACACGACGCCCGTTATCGCCCCAGGGACGTACATCGTGACGGCCGGTACGGACCGGGATGGCGACTCCATCATTTGCGACATCGAAGACGCATGCGGTCTCTCGCCGGACCAGGTGACCGTGAGTTCCTCAGGCGAGGGCGTCACGAACGTGGACTTCCTCCTCACCTTCGGGGTAGGCCAGCGTCCGCCGCCAGTCGACGACGATCTGCCCTAGAGGACCGCTTCGCGAACGGAGTGTCGAGATCGGGGACTTCCCCGTTCGTGGACGTCACGTTTGTGTATCGTGCCGGGGCTCGATCGGAGCGGGGATCGACGCCGGGTTGTCGTCGATCATTTCGCGCAGGTCGATTTCGATTGCGCGAGACATGGTCGTGATTGGGATGTCCGTGGACTTGCCTTCGAACGGATTCTCGCTGATGCGACCGATCCGTTCCATGGTGTGAAACACCCACATCACCATCGCGCTAAAGGGCACGGACAGCCAAACGAAGTAACTGCCGACCAAGCGATAGCTCGCCCTGAACTCTTCGCCGATTTGATCGAACTCGAAGATGACGCCAAACGGCACGAGAACGATGAAGATCCAGAGGAAGATCGAGTTGAGGGTCGCGTATTGCCTCGGGTACGGGAAGTCCTTGATGCGCTCTGATCCGCCTTGGAGCTCGGAGAGCGCGGACGTATGCGAGGTCCTCGCCGGAGAGATACGGGTCGAGCTCTTCTTCAACCGAATAACGGTGCTCACGAACCCCGACCTTCTCGGCCCACACCCGATTGGTCCGATAGCGCAAATGCACTTCCCAAGGTCGTCCTTGCCTCATCGCGTGCCGCAGCGCTGTCAACCATGCGATGTGGCGAAAAACGAGCTCCATTCGGATAGCCTCGAGTTCCGCGTCACTCGCCTTCTCCACCAACACCTCAGTGTCATTGGTGACGAAGTGCTTGACCATGATGCCCCACACTCGAGACTTGTTGACGATCCCGCCCCAGATCTTTCGCGCTTCCTAGAGGCGGTCGTAGGTGGCTCTGTTTTGAAAGCTGATGATGAACGGGACCGCCGTGCCGATAAGCGCCACGGGCAGCCACGGAAGATGAAGCCACTTGAGGCCAATGACCTGATAGGGGATCACGGCGACGAACACGAGCATGTTTCCGCTCGTCCACAAGGCCATGTCCTTGAGTGAGCAGCGTGGCTTCGTATACATCGAGTGGGGCCTGATCTAGCACAGGATTGTCGAGACTCGGGCTACGGAAACTGCGCCGACGGACAGTAGCCGAGTGCAGGCTGGATGTGGAGGCAGCGTGACCGCTCTATGTCATTGCGAGTTCTTGCCGGATCTGCTTGGCAGCACGACCGTGAAAGTGCCATCAACTATCTGAACTCCGGGTCCGACGCGCTCAACAAGGCGTACAAAGAGCTAGACGAAGGTAGGGTCGACGCTGCCCAGTTGCCCTTCGACGAGGCGAATGGGGATTTCGACAGGGCGAACGCTGTCCTTCAGTAGTGTCCAGGATAGTTCGCTCCCAGGCGGGGGAGTTCAGCTCGTCAATGAGTTGAAGCCGTCTGGCCACCACGTGGTGGCCAGACGCTCGGCGATTACGGCCTCCGCGCCTGCGCTGGCCTCAAGCTCTTCCGGACCCTCGTCAGACTTGCATGCTGCGGTGACGCTCAGATCCACCGTCGCCATAGTGACGATCGTGTGCTTGAGCGTTGAATTCCTTGGCTTTTTCATCTTTCTGCAGACGGATCGGCCGGTTATTTCTTCTTGGCCGGAGCCCTCTTCTTCGCGGTGCGC